>JAJXXI010000105.1 GCA_021781185.1 bacterium | reverse complement strand
TAAGTAACTGATTATTTAGTGGATGGGGTCTTAGCTCAGTTGGTAGAGCGTCTCGTTCGCAATGAGAAGGTCAGGGGTTCGAACCCCCTAGGCTCCACCAGCTATTTCTTCAGGAAATGGCTGCAAATTAAACACTTCCTCTGCTTTCTAATAATCCGTCAAACAAACTTCAAACTTGTATCGGAGGGTTTGCACCTGCGTGCCGTTGAGGTGGACGTGCGGCCCGTAGAGCGTGTCGGCCTGCCCCATTTCATTGGCTGGGCCTTGGCGAAAGCCAATCGGTGTTTATTGGCGCTGTCCTGATGGGCTTGAGCATTTCAAACTGATTGACCAGCCGGCTGAAAGTGTTGGGCGCAACCTGCGAACGGGTGAGCATTGTGTGGCGGGGCCTGGCGGCTGGTTTGCTTCCAGCCCGACTGCTGGCTGTGCAAAAGTGGCGGGACCAGTTCCTCAACCCCAAGCTCGGCGCGGGCCGGCGCCAACAACTGATCGTGGCGCTGGCCCGCAGCTTTGGCGTGGACTGGTGGCGGGCTATGCACCGGTCAGACCACGGCGGAAAAACTCGGATTGAAGCTGGCCGACTGAAAACCACCCCTGTTTGCCAGATGACCAACTGACTTTACGGAGCGGCGTCGCGCTCGCACGACCCCTTGGGAACAGGCGTCGGTTCCCATTGTAAGGAATGAGCCGACTCGCTTCGTCCGCCTCAAGTGAGCGCAAAGGTTTTGTGGCAATCAGTCCCCAATTGACGTGCGGATAGGCGGCCGGGCTTGGAGCCAAACTCCAACGCACTGCGGACGAAGACGCGGACCGGAAAAAAGACAAAAACTGCTTTTGAGAAAAATGAAATGAAACCCTTCACTTGAAATAGACCGACCGGGGCGGCAAAAAGCCCTCCCACCCGATTGATTTTTGTGGTTCAATGCGGACATCCGGCAATAAAATCAATCGTTTACGTCGGCCGGAGGTTCTTCTGCCGCAGGAGAGGCATCCTCGGCTGGCGCGGATTCTGCCGGAGTTGGAACAGGCTCTGTCGGAGCCGGAGCGGATTCCACGAGCTTGAGCTGTTCCGGAACGGCCGTGGCCAGGCCCGGATCCACCGTGATCGGAGCCGGGGGATGTTCCACCGGAATGCGGCGCAGCTCATCGGCGGCGGGCAAATCTTCCAAACCGCGCAGGCCAAAGTATTCAAGAAATAATGGCGTGGTGCTGTAAAGCGCCGGGCGGCCGACCACTTCGGCGCGTCCGCTCTGTTCCACCAGACTGCGTTCCAGCAGCGTCTGCATGGTGCCGTCCACGTTCACGCCGCGGACCTGCTCCACCTCGGCACGGGTGACCGGCTGGCGATACGCGATGATGGCGAGGGTTTCCAGCGCGGCTTGCGAGAGCCGGGAGGGGCGATTCTTGACGCCAACGAGCGCTTTGAGCCACGGCGAAAATTCCGGCTGCGAGACGAATTGCCATGAACCAGCAACACACGTCAGCCGGTAGCTGCGCGCGGCGGCTTCGTGTTCGGCGGCGAGTTGTTCCAGCGCGGCCACCAGATCGTCTTCCTTGGCTTTCTTGAGCGATTTGACCGTTTCGCCGGCATTTTCCTCGCCGGCGGCGTTGGCGAGCACATCGCGAAGCTCCTTCACGCTCATCGGCTTTTGCGCGGAGAAGAGCAGCGATTCTAGGATGAATTTCAGTTCCATTTTAATAGTTACTTTGATTTTTGCTCATCATCGTCTTCGCTGTCCTCATCGTCCTCATCAAACTCATCCTCCACATCTTCCTCGCCGGTATTGGTCGCGACTGCCTCGGTCGGCGGCATGGCGGCATCCGCTTCAGGTGCGGGCGCAGCAGCATCCGGAGTCACCACTGGCGCGGTGGTGGATTCTTCTGCCGCCGGAGTTTCGGCCGGTGCAGAGGCAGGTTCGGGTTCTGGCGCGGGAACGACTGGGGCAACCGCCCGGCTGATCTCGATTTCCGCAAACGGCTCCGGCTGAACACAGGCCAGTTGCTTGAGGCGGATCAGCTCCAGCAGGGCGAGAAAGGTGCAGACGACTTCCGCGCGATTGGCGGCCTGTGCGAACAACTCGGAAAATTTCACCGCGCCACGTTCGGCGATGATGGCGAGGACGAATTCAATCTTGCCGGCGACAGACCATTTTTCCTCGTAAATCTCGCGCGTGCCGGCCGTCTTCTCCACGAAGCGCAGCAGCACGGCATTGACGGCGTTGAGCAGGTCGAAGATCCCCACGTCCGGCTTTTTTGTCTCCGTTTCAACAGCAAACTCGATTTTTCCAGGGATGCGCGGGTAAATGTTTTCCTGGCGTTCCTCCAAGGTCTGCAACTTCGCGGCGGCGTCTTTGAACTTTTTGTATTCGACCAGTTGGCGAATGAGTTCCCAGCGCGGATCTTCGCCCTCCTCCTCGGGTTCGACCTGCACCTGCTGTTCCACCGGGAGCAGTTCGCGGCTCTTGATATACATGAGCGTGGAGGCCATCACGAGGAATTCGCCGGCGACTTCCAGGTCGAACTGGCGCATCAGGTCCACGTATTCAAGGAACTGGGTGGCGAGCTTGGTGAGATTGACCTCATAGATGTCCACCTCCTCCTTCTTGATGAGATACAGAAGCAGGTCGAGCGGGCCTTCAAAGACCTCAAACTGGACTTTATAATCCGACATGAAACGGGGCCAAAGCGTAGATTGAAGCCGGGGGCTTGGCAATGCAGGATCGCCGCCAGCCCAGCTAATAACTCGACGCGGGCGGGTCTTTCGGACACGATGCGGCCATGGATGCCGACGAGCGCGCGATTTACGAATATCTCAAAACCTGGGGCAAAGAATTCGTGGGCGCGCGCGAAATTTGCCGGCGGGCGGTCGGAAAACGGCGTTACCACGAGGAGCCGGAATGGGCCATTCCGCGCCTGGTCATGATGACCGAACGCGGCATTCTTGAGCGCGACCCCACGGGCCGTTTCCGGGTCAAGCCCAAGCCGAAAACAACCAGAGACGGCGGACGCTGGGTCTCCCCGCAAATCGCCGAAATTCTCAAAAGCAAAGCGGTTGACCTGAAGCGGAAAGGGGTCGAAGTGGAGATCGCCAGCACCCATGTCATTCCCGAGGAGGATTAAGCCCGTTCCTGATGTTCGCCGCGCTGCTTACCACCTTTCTCTTTGCCACTTCCGCGATTTGCGGCTACCGAACGTCCCGGCAAGTCGGCGGAATTGAAGCCAATTTCTGGCGCATCACGCTCGCCACGATTTTCCTGACCATCTGGGCCTGGACCTGGGGCCGGGGATTTGCCGGTGCCCCGGAATGGTTCATGTTGAGCGGCCTGTTTGGCATCGGCATCGGTGACTCCGCCTACTTTCAGGCGCTTCCCCGCCTGGGCAGCCGCCGCACCGTGCTGATCATGCAATGCCTCACTGCGCCGTTCGCCGCGTTGATCGAATGGCTCTGGCTGGGCACGAAGCTGAACCGGCCGGAAATCCTGTGTGTGGGAGTCATTCTCGCCGGCGTCGCCATCGCGCTCGCGCCCGATGACCATTTGAAAATTTCTGCACGGGACTGGAAGATCGGTCTGATTGCGGGTGGATTTGCCGCGTTTGGCGGCGCGCTGGGCGCGGTCATCATCCGCAAAGGCTATGCCACCATCGCCGAGGAGGGGATCAGCGTGGACGCCGGCACGACCGGCTACCAGCGCGTGTTGGGCGGCATCCTGATTCCCACCATTGCCTTGTTGCTGTTCAAATGGCGTCCCGCCCACGCCCACGGCGGCTGGCTGGAGAAAAAATCATTCCAGGTCTCCCTGGAAAAATGGGGGCGCATCTGGCCGTGGGTGCTGGCCAACGCGCTGGCCGGACAGACGCTGGGAGTCACCTGCATGCAATGGGCGCTCAAAACCACCCAGGCCGGCGTCGTCACCGCCATCATTGCCACCACGCCCATCGTCCTGCTGCCGATGACCCGCATCGTGGAAAAGGAAAAAATCGGCCTGCGTGCGCTCGTGGGCGCGGTGGTGGCCGTCTGCGGTGTGATTGGTTTGACATTGATGCGTTGAAATTCTTTCATCCCCATCGCCATCCGTCATCTGATTTTGAGGATGCGGATGACGATAAGAATGAATTCCATGAATCCCGAATTGCAGGCCGCCGTCGCCTCGCTTGGCCTGGAAAAATACCGCCGGCACATCTTTCTGTGCGTGGACGCAGACAAGCCCAATTGTTGTCCGCAGGAGCAAACACTCGCCGCCTGGGATTATCTGAAGCAGCGTCTCAAGGAACTGAACCTGGTCGGCGCGCAACCGCTGGTTTACCGCAGCAAAGCCAGTTGCCTGCGCGTCTGCACGCGTGGCCCGGTCGCGGTCGTTTATCCGGAGGGCACCTGGTATCACTCCTGCGCACCGGTCGTGCTGGAGCGGATCATTCAGGAACATCTCATTGGTGGAAAACCGGTCAGTGAATTTGTTTTTGCAGAAAATTCGATGCGGTGATGACATTTTGCTTGGCCTTTCCCGGCCGTTATCGCAGCTTGTCATGGGCTAGGCATATTTATGGCAAGATTGTGTGTTCAAACAACGGGCTTGAATTTACAGGTCATGGCGTTGCACCTCGGGGTGAATCGCGTTGGTCGCAGCCCGGACAATGAGTTTCAACTGGAGCATCCCACCATTTCCACCCACCACTGCGAATTCATTGTATCCGTTGATGGCATCGTTCTCCATGACTGCCATTCCACCAACGGCACATTCGTCAACGACCAGCCCGTCCGTGAAGTATGGCTGGAAGCACGGCAGGTTGTAAGGCTTGGCAGTGTGGAACTGCTGGTCGAATCCACGGAAGTTAACATCGCCATTCCCGTGATCGAACGCACGGTCGCTCCGCCGCCCGAGGCTTTGCCCGCAGGTGGAATCGTCTGCCCGCGTCACCCGCAATATCTGGCCACGTTTGAATGTCCGCATTGTCGTGAACTCATGTGCAGCGGCTGTGTGCGCATCATTCGCATCAAGGGTGGCAAGCCGCATTACCTCTGCATCAAGTGCCACAACCCGTGTGAGCGCATTGAGGTCGAGCAGCAGTCGGTGAAGAAAAAAGGCTTCCTCGGTTTCCTTCAGGATACCGTGCGCTTGAAATTCGGCGGGCGGCCAAGGGTTTGAGCCGGAACAATGCAGGCACCGAAGCACGTTCGTTACCGGGCGCTCCTGCAGCGTGGATGCGGCTGAAATCGCCGCTCACGGTGCGAGAAACTTCCCCGTCATCTTTTCCAGCGCGTCCATCCACGCCGGATGCTCGTTCATGCACGGGATGCGTGTGAACTCCCGGCCGTTCCCGGCCATGAATTCCGCGCAACCGCGAATGCCGATTTCCTCGATCGTCTCCAGGCAGTCCGAGACGAACGCCGGACAAATCACGAGCATCTTCTTTTTGCCTTCCGTCGCCAGCCGCGGCAGCTCATAATCCGTGTAGGGTTTCAGCCAGGGGTCTTTTCCCAATCGCGACTGGAACGAAACCGACCATTTGCCCGCCGGCACGCCCGCCTTTTCAATGAACAACGCCGCCGTCCTGAAGCACTGCGCGCGGTAACACGTCGCCAGCGCCGGATTGGGCGTCTCACAGCAGTTTGGCGTGGCCAGGCAATGGCAGCCGGTCGTGTCCGATTTCTTGATGTGCCGCTCCGGGATGCCGTGAAAGCTGAACAGCAGATGGTCGTAATCTTTCTTGAGATACTCCGCCGCGCTTGCCGCCAAGGCCGCAATGTAATCGGGATCGCTGTAATACGGCGGTTGCACGACCAGCTTCATTTGCGGCGCGAGTTTGGCGACGACTTCCTGCACGCGCACCACCGCTGTTTCGTAGCTGGACATCGCATAATGCGGAAACTGCGGGATGAGCAAAACCTCCGTCGCCCTCTTTGCCGCCAGACTTTTCACGGCGGATTCAATGGAGGGTTTTTGATACCGCATCGCCAGCTCCACCGGCACGCTGACGCGCTTTTGCAGCAGTTCCTGGACGTGCCGGCTCGTGACCACCAGTGGCGAGCCTTCCTTCGTCCAGACTTTTTCGTAGGCATGAGCGGATTCCTTCGGGCGGTTGATCAAAATCATCCCCACCACGAACCGCCGCACCAGCCACGGCGCATCAATCACGCGTCCGTCCATCAGGAATTCATTCAGATAACGCCGCACATCCGGCACCGACGGCGAATCGGGCGAACCAAGGTTGACCAGTAAAATGGCTTTGCTCATAAAAATTTACCCCGGGTTAACACCGGTGAACACGGCTGAAATCCGGCCTCCGGTGCGGAAGAATAAAAACCGGGTTCATCCGCGTCCAGACGTGGTTTGGAAATTTTTTTCAACCCGCTCCGCGATGTTCACCCCGGAGACGATCGAATCCCCCAGCGAGACTCCGTCGCGATAATGGCCGGCGAAAAAAAGGTTGGGCGACCGGGCTTCAATTTCAGTCAATAGCTCGCGGTATTTGCCGTAGCCGACGTTGTATTGTGGAATCGCCTTGGGCCAGCTTTTCGTGTGCGCAAACACAGGTTCACCACGAATACCGAGCAGCTTGCGCAAATCCTCCAGCGTCAGCCCGACAAGCTTATCTGGCGGCAGCATTCCAAGCTCCGGATAACGCGCGCCACCAATGTAACTCGTCAGCGTGACATGCCCCGCCGGCGCACGGTTTGGAAACAGGGACGACGAGAAAATTGTGCCGAGAATCTTGAATCCTTCGATCTTCGGAATCAACATGCCAAAACCTTCACACGAATGCGCCACATCCTCGCGCCGGAAGCCCAATACCACCGCACCCACCGGCGGATAGCTGATTTCGGAAAATGTCCCGGTGGGGCGGCATTGGTGCGCCGTCCTGCCGCTCTCAATTTCCAATTCCGCCAGCCGATACGCCGTGCCGCAATAAACCACCGCGCCGAATTCCTTTTCAGCGTTTGCGGTCGTCACGCGCCAGCCGTTGTCCGTTTGCGTCAGCTTGGTGACCGGCGTATTTAGGTTGAGCGAATCGCCGAGCAGCGTGGCCAGCGTGTCCGGCAACACCTGCAAACCTTCGTCAAAAGAGAATTTCGCCGCGCGATCCTTCGCCACCTCGCCGGATTTTTTGCGGTCGCTCGCGCCAAAAATCTGGCCTTTGATCATTGAACCGTAATGATCTTCCAGCGCCTTCAGCTTGGGAAAGGCGTGTGGCAGCGACAGCTTGTTCGGATCGCCCGCATAAATACCGGCCACCAGCGCGTCAATCGCGTGATCGAGAAATTCCTGGTTGAACCGCCGCACGACAAACTGCCCGATGCTCTCCTCCACGCCATCGCGGCGCGGCTTGATGAACGGCTCGCGCAGCACGGCGAACTTGGCTTTGGCGGTGAACAACGGCGTCATGAAAAATCCCAGCGGATTGCCGGGCATTTCAATCGGACGACCGTAGCGCACGACATATCGCGCCTCCGCTTTCGGATCCGTAGCGAGCTTGCGCGATTCGAGTCCGGCATCGCGGATGAGTTGCGCGATTTTCGGCGACGTTTCGAGAATGGTATTCGGTCCGAATTCAGCGAGAAATCCATCTTTACGAATAGATTGAATTACACCGCCGACACGTCCGCCCGCCTCATAAACCGTGACCGGCACGCCTTTGCGTTTTAGATTAAACGCAGCGGTCAATCCGGTGATGCCGGATCCAATGATGGCGACGGATTTCGGATTCATGGTATTTCCAGTTGCCGAAATTCGCCGGGATTTATGGATTGGGCCGATGCGCGCAACGTATCAACCGCCGTTTCAATGCGCCGCAGTTTGTTGTTGGAAAGTTCCAAAATCGCAATTTTTCGACCGGCGAGATTTTGCGGGTAGCGCAGGTTTGAATCCGAGGTGATGGACAGGCCGAATTCATTTTCCGCGCGTTGCAGCAACCGACCGTCCTTGATGCCGCCCCAGCCGCATTGCTGCGCTGTGCGGCATTCAGGGCCGATCAGCAGCCGGTGCATCGGCCATGGCACGCATTCATCCTGCAAGATTTTCATGCTGCGGCCGGCTCAAGCAGCGCCAATTCCGACCGCTCCAAAATTTGGCAGGCCATTGCGCGGGTAACGGACGGAAAACATTCCAAAAATGCGTCGAGCGAATAATTATCTTCAAGGTAGTCGAAAAGCGTTTTGACCGGCACGCGAGTCCCTTTGAACACCGGCGTGCCGCCAAGGATGTCCAGGCCAACCGTGATTAAATCGTCCGACTTCATGCCTGTTTATACTGGGTTTTCTGGCGTTTTGCAACGGCTGGTCAACCCCGTGATGCCAGCGCCAATGATTGCGACGGATTTCATTTGAAATTTAGCCACGGACGAAACTCACACTGAATTTAACATTCATTTCAATATCGCTTTGAGAATACAATAGGTTTTCATTGGCTTAAGTTTGACCAAATTCGGGATGTTCGTCTTGACGAACCGAGGCGAAACGGCTTTGCTACCCAGAGTGTTGTTTTCGACATTCGTAACCAATGCTGGCTTGGTCGGCAGCGCTAATCAATTGAGTAATTGAGCGGTCGTTCAACTACCAAACAGCCCAATGGATGCTGTCGCGGGATGCAACATTATTCATAATGTCATTGAAAGCCAGTTTAGCTCAGTGGTAGAGCAACGGTTTTGTAAACCGTCGGTCGTCGGTTCAAATCCGACAACTGGCTCCACTTTTCCCCCTTTGACCGGGAGCCATGAATATTTGAAAGGAATTTGAAAAATGCCGCTTTCTCCTCTTGCCGGCAAACCGGCGCCAAAATCAATGCTGGTGGATCTGGCCCGGCTCGAACGCAATTATTACGAACGCCGGCCGGACACGTCGAATCCAAACCAACTGGTCGGCTTTGGCACCAGCGGGCATCGCGGCACGTCCTTCGACGGCACATTTACCGAGGCGCACATCTTCGCCATTTCGCAGGCGATTTGTGAGTTCCGCGTCCGACAAGGCACCAACGGTCCGCTGTTCATGGGCAAGGACACCCATGCGTTGTCCGCGCCCGCCCAGCGCACCGCGCTCGAAGTGCTCGCGGCCAATGGGGTTCAGACGGTCATTCAGACAGACGACGGCGCCACGCCGACGCCGGTGATTTCCCGCGCCATTCTGGTTCACAATCACGGTCGCAAAACCGGTCTCGCCGACGGCATCGTGATCACGCCCTCGCACAATCCGCCGCAGGACGGCGGTTTTAAATACAACCCCACCAACGGCGGCCCGGCGGACACGGACGTGGCCAAATGGGTGCAGGATCGCGC
>JAJXXI010000674.1 GCA_021781185.1 bacterium | reverse complement strand
GTTCACCCGCCTCGCCCAATCGCTGGTTGGAGATGGAAAACGGTTTTTTCATCGGTTAACCGCCGCCAAGCTCACCCGCAGCCATGAACCATCGGAGGTTTTGAAACTGGCTCCGTCGTTTTCCGCAACTTGGGGAGGCTGGTTAACCCGGGAGCGGGTCCGCCGGGGTGGCGACGATTGCGCGGGTGGCGGAAGATGATCCGTCGAAAAAAGGCGGCTCGGCAATGCGGGCCCAAGCTTCAGGAAGCTAACGCACGATCGCCGTCAAATCCCGGTTTCGGAATTTTACCAGGTCCAGTCCGTGAACCTGGATCAGCAGGCCGTTTGTGTCCGGCAATTTCACCAGATCCCGTGTCGGCACAATGAGGATGAAGGGCGGGCGGTTCGTCAGGAAGCCGGCCGCCTGGTTCACACCGCCCAACGTCACTTCGTTGGTGATCACGTTCCGGAACCGCCAGACCTGGCTCGGTTCGGTGTAGCCAAAGCAGCCCACCTTGGTGTCCGGCCGGAGGTGGGGCTTGAGTTGATGCCAGAGATTTTCCGTGAGCAGATGCGCTCGTGCGAACGAAAAAACGCCCAAGGTCAGCACCAGGATGAAAACTGACATGGCCGCCATGCGTCGTCCGGCCCATTTGGCGATGTTTGGCGCGACGCTGATTTGCCGCGCCAGCCAGAGCGCAATGCACGGAAACGCGGGCATCGTGTAATGCGGCAGCTTGGTTCGCACGAGCGAGAACACCACAAACACCACCGCCGCCTGGAGGAGCAAATACCAGCCAATTTCGTCTCGTTTTCGTTCAGGCCACCAGCCGCGCAGAGTGCCCGGCACGCGCGTGGACCAGGGGAAGAAGCTCACGAAGAACGTCAAAAAATACAGCGGCAACAACGCGACGAACCCCAGGAGTCCGGCTGCGCCGTGGCTATCGATTACGCCGATGGAGCGATTGAAGACATGTTCCCCCATACCGACCGACCAGAATTTTCCGCCCGTCTGTTCCAGCGCCGGCACGCCCCACAGCGCCACCAGCGCAATTGTGACGGCGAATCCTCCGAGAGTTCCGGCCAGCGGCAGCCGGTAGGAGCTTTTGTGCAACACACGGCCCAGAATCAAGCCGGCCAACGGCAGCCACGTGACCGGGCCTTTCGCTAGAAATCCCAACGCCAGCGCGAGGTAAAACGTCCACCAGAACCGCCAGCGGCGTGGTTGTTCCGGGCGCGTCAATTCCCAACCGCTCCACACGGCCAGGGTCACGAAGAAAACCATCGCCATGTCCGCCGTGGCGACGCGCCCAATGATGGCCACATGCAGCGCTGTCACATACATGACGCCGGCCAGAAAGCCGGTTTTGGCATCCCGGAGTTTCCGGCCCCAGCGCACCAGCAGCAGCGCCGTGCCGGTGGTGAACAGCGCGGACGGCAGCCGCGCGGCGAAGTCATTCACGCCCAGCAAACGGTAGCTGGCGATCTGGCACCAGTAGATCAGCACCGGTTTGTCAAAACGCCACTGCCCATTGAACCACGGCACCACATAGTCGCCCCGCTGGATCATCTCACGGGAAGCCTCGCCGAAGCGCGCCTCGTCCCGGTCTGTGAGCGGCAAAATCCAGTTGCCTGCCAGCAACAGCAGCAAGCTCAACAGGATGATGGAGCGCTGTGGCCGGGCGGCGAGTTGTTCAAACCAGGATGACATGGACGGTAATGATGACTTCGCCAGAGTGTAGGAGACGGCGCGAGGAGTCTCTAACTTTTTTTATTTGAGCCTCTTCATCCTGGCTCCCGCCAGTCATGCATGACGATTTGAGTTTTTCTTTAACGCCGCCGGGCCTAAACTCCCCGTGTGATGGAAAATTCCGGGATCAAACGTCGCTGGTGGCCGTGGTTGCTGGCCGGACTGTGCGTTGTGGCGGCGGCGTTCCCGTTCGACACCCGCGTGTGCGCCGAACTGGACGTGACCCGCGATCCGGAGTTGCATCATGTCGCCTGGTGGTGTTCCAAGCTGGGCGAAGGCTGGGTCATTGCGGTGGTGGGAGTTTTCTTCGCCGTTGTTTACCTGATGCTGAACCGGCCCCGGATCGCGGCGAATATTTTTTTTGTGGCACTCACCTCGGAACTCACCGGGCTGGCCTCCACCATTCTGCGGTTGTTTTTTGGCCGGGCCCGGCCCAGCAACCACGATGTGCCGCAGGGCTTTTACGGTCTTTGGCATGACGGACATTGGATTGCCGGCCAGTTCAAGTTCAGCTCATTTCCTTCCGGTCATGCCGCCTCGGCCGTCGGGCTGGCGGCGGCGGCGTGTCTGGTCCATCGCGGCTGGGGGGGCATGTTGGTGGTGTATGCCGTGGCGGTGATGTGGTCGCGGATTGCGCTGGAATGCCATCATCTTTCTGACGTGCTCGCGTCAACTGTTCTGGCCATTCCGCTGGCCATGCTGCTGAAGCCGCTGCTGCTGCCGTCGCTGGAGTTTCAATTCAGCAATCTGAACCGCGCGCTACGGAAAAAGTAACCTCATGTCCCGAACAGCCGGTCGCCGGCGTCGCCGAGGCCGGGAAGGATGTAGCCCACTTGGTTCAATTGGCGGTCAATCGCGGCGGTGAAGATGGGCAGGGTGGGGTGGCTTTTCCGCACACGCCGGATGCCCTCCGGGGCGGCGACGAGGCTCACGAGGCGGATGTTTCTCGCCCCTTGTTCGCGCAGAAAATCAAGCGCCGCCACCGCGCTGCCGCCCGTGGCGAGCATCGGGTCAATCAGGATGACTTCACAATGTTCCAGTTTCTTCGGCAGGCTTTTGTGATAAAAATGGGCGCGGAGCGTGGATTCCTCGCGCTTCAATCCGATGAAGCCCACGCGCCCGTGCGGAATCAATTCCAGGATTTTGTCGAGCATCCCCAGCCCGGCGCGCAATACCGGGACCAGCACCACATCGCGGGCCAGTTGGTGGCCGGCGGTTTTTTCGAGCGGCGTGCGGACGGTGATTTTTTTCAGGCTGAGCGAACGCGTCGCCTCGTAGGTCATCAGCGCGGAGATTTCGCCGAGCAACCGCCGGAATTCCTGCGGTTCCGTGCGCGCATCCCGCAGCCGCGAGAGATTGTGCTGCACCAGCGGATGCGCAATGACTGTGACGTTTCTCACCGGCGGCATGGTTGCACCGAGGTCAAGGTTCGTAGAGGAAATACATCAGGCCGGCACGAAGCTTTGGCATTCCGGCTTCCGCCCCGAAATCCAATTTGATGTCGTGAGCCTGGCTGCTCTGGCCGAACATGGACAGGAAGTTTGAGAGATCGTAGCGCTCGCGGTATTCCACCAGGTTGGCGTTGCCGATGTGGGCAATTTGGAAGGTCCGTTGCACGGCATCGTCGAAATCACCCACTTCGTCCACGAACCCGAGTTTCAGCGCCTGCGTGCCGGACAGCACGCGGCCGTCGGCGTAATCCTTCCAGTCAGCGGCCAGCGCCCTGCCTTCGGTTTTGTTTAGGTCATGGGCGTCGCCGCGGCCCTCGGCCACGACTTCCTTGAAGCGCCCGAACGTTTCGTCAATCAGCCCTTGGACCATCGCGTGCTCTTCCGGCGGGATTTCCGACGGTTCGCGGTCGCCGCTCAACATGTCCTTGAACTTGCCGCTCTTGAAGGTCATCGGCATCACGCCGACCTTGTCCATCAGGCCGCGATAATTCCAGCCGTGCATGATCACGCCGATGCTGCCGGTAATGGTCAGATCATTGGCGACAATCCACCGGCAGCCGGATGAAATATAATAGCCGCCGGAGGCCGCGAGGCTGCCCATTGAGCAGATCACCGGCTTGCCTTTGCGGGCGGGTTCGCCGTGCTCCGCCGGTTGCCCCGTTTCAAAATCGCGGATGGCCTTGTAAATCTGGTCCGAGGCGAGCACTTCGCCGCCGGGGGAATCCACCTTGAGAATGACCGCTTTCACGCGCCGGTCGTCGCGGGCGCGGTCGAGTTGCGCCTTAATTACATCCACCATGTTGTTGCCGGCCTGATCGGTGTCGTGGCTGGTGATGATGCCGTCCACCGTGATGACCGCGACTTTGTTTTGCGACCCGTTGTTTTCGAGAATGGATTCCTCCAGCCGCGGTCCGGCCTCGCGGCCCGAGCCGAACGCCTCCGAGCGCAGGCCGTGACGGAAGGCGAGGGTGTTCATCACAAACTGGGTGACGTTGCCGAACAGGCTCAGCACCAGAACCACCAACAGGATGATGGAAGCAATCATCCAGCCCCGGCTTCGGCTGGGTTGCGGCGCGGGCGGCGGGGTGATCACCGGTGGAGTTGAAAACGGCGGTGGCGGCGTTGGTTCCGGTGAAAAGGGAATGGCATCCATAGTGGGCGCAAGCTAGCGCAAAGCCGTCCGGGCGGCAAGTGGCGGTTCACCAATAGTGATGAACCAGCGGCTTGATTTGCCGGGTGTAGAGCGCGTTGATCTGCTTGAGCGTTGCCGGTGAAAGCGGTTTTAACTCCGAGGCGGCCAGGTTTTCGGCGACCTGGGCCGGGCGTTTGGCACCGGGAATGGCGCAGGTTACGGCGGGAAATTCCAGAATCCAGCGCAAGGCCATTTGCGCAAGCGATGCGCCGGGCGGAACCAGTTTTTTCAATTGCCCGACCATGCGCAGGCCGGTCTCGAAGTCCACCCCGGCGAAGGTTTCACCCCGGTCAAAGGCCTCGCCGTGCCGGTTGAAGTTCCGGTGATCGTCCTTGGCAAAAGTGCTGGCGCGGGAAATTTTGCCGGACAACAGGCCGGACGCCAGCGGCACCCGGGCGAGGATGCCGACCTGGCGGCGCTGCGCCTCGGCAAAGAACCGTTCCGCCGGACGCTGCCGGAAGAGGTTGAAGATGATTTGCACAGTCTGGACGTTTGGGTATTCGATGGCCTTGAGCGCCTCCTCGACCTTTTCCACGCTGACGCCGTAATGCCGCAGCTTGCCGTCCTTGACGAGGTCATCCAGAATGCCGAAGACTTCCGGCCGGTAAAAAACCTCGGTGTGCGGGCAGTGAAGCTGGAGCAGGTCAATCGTGTCCGTGTTCAGATTCCTGAGGCTGCGGTTGACCCAGGCGGTGAGATTCTTGCGGGTATAACCTTCCGGAGTCTGTGCGGCCAGACGGCGGCCAGCCTTGGTGGCGATGTGGAATTTTTCTTTCCGCTGCTTTTTCAGTCTGGCGAGCAGACGTTCGCTGTGGCCGTCGCCATAGACATCGGCGGTGTCGAAGAAATTCACGCCGCCGTCGAGCGCAGCATGCAGGGCGGCCAGGGATTCCTTGTCATCCACCTGCCCCCACGCGCCGCCGATGGCCCACGCGCCAAAACTGATTTCGGAAACTTGCCATCCGGTCCGGCCGAGAGTGCGATAATTCATCAGAGGAAGTTAGAACAATTGTCTGCCGGTGAAAAGTGGCAAACCTCGACCGCAATGGAACGAACTTCGTAAAATGATCTTTCCGGTCAATGGCCGCCGCCACTGATCGTCACTGTGGCTGGTCCGGTGCCGGCTGGTTTGAAGCTGACTACCAGCAGAGTGAGCAGCGCGCCCAGCCCCATGCTGGCACCGCCGAGAACGAGGGCATGCATCGGTTCGCTGTGGAGAAAATGTTTAAGGATAAAGCCGAGCAGGCTGGAGGCGGCGATTTGCGGCAGGACGATGAACAGGTTGAACATCCCCATCATCACCCCGATTTTTTCCTTGGGCAGTGCGGGCGCGAGCATGGCGTAAGGCATGGAGAGAATGCTGGACCACGCGATGCCGACCGCCGTCATGGCGAAGAGCAGATGATATTTATCCGAGGCCAGTGGCACCGAGGCCAGGCCCAGCCCGCCCACGGCCAGGCAGAGAATGTGCATCAGCTTGGGCCCGGTGTATTTGGTGCCCCAGAGCAGCACGAAGGAAAAGACGAAGCAGACGGCATTGTAGGCGGCAAAACAGAAGCCCGCCCAGGAGCCGGCCGCCTCCATTTCCGGCGAACCGGGCGCGGCGTGGAAGATGTCCTTGGCCACCGCCGGCGAAAAATAAACCCACATCGAAAACATCCCGATCCAGGTGAAGAATTGAACGAGGCCCAGCTCCCACATCCGGCGCGGGAGATGAAACACCAGCGCGAAGATGTCGCCCAGCCCCAGCGTCCAGTCAAATTTCCGGGCGCGGATGGCCGCCAATTCAGCGTCGCTTGGCGGATATTCCTTGGTGCTGAAAACCGTCCAGAGCACCGCCCCCATGAACGCCACCGCGCCGAGGTAAAATGAGAGGCGGACCGAATGCGGCACATGTCCCGCGCCTCCGGCATCGGCCTGCACGCCAAACCAGTTGGTCATCATCCAGGGCAGGGCCGAGGCGATCGTGCCACCAAGGCCAATGAAGAGGGATTGGATGGCAAAACCCTGCGAGTTTTGTTCCTCGGGCAGATTGTCTGCCACCAGCGCGCGGAAAGGCTGCATGCTGGCGTTGATCGTTCCGTCCAGCACCCAGAGCAGTCCGGCCGCCATCCAGACTGAAGGGCAATTCGGCATCAACACCAGGGCCAGCGACGCCAGCACCGCGCCGGCCAGAATGAACGGCCGCCGCCGGCCCAGCCGGGTCCACATGCGGTCACTGGACTGCCCGACCAGCGGCTGGATGATCACGCCGGTGACCGGTGCCGCCAACCAAAGGATGGCCAGCGAATCCGCATTCGCCCCGAGATAGCTGTAGATGGCGCTCATGTTTGCCATCTGCAAACCCCAGCCGAACTGGATGCCGAGAAAGCCGAAGCTCATGTTCCAGATCTGCCAGAAACTCAGGCGCGGTTTTTGCATGGGATGATTTTAACGGATCAAACTAAAATCAAGGATCGGATTATTTTGCCGCCATGGCGGAGGCCGGGCGGTGGTAAATGTGCCAGCCAAAGGCGTCGAGGTGAAAATTGGGCAGCGACGCGGCGTTGAAAGGGTTCATGCCCTTGATGTCCACCGGGCTGAAACCAGCGGCGTTTTTCAAATCCACCGTTCCATCAACCGGCCGGTTGGACAGGTTGATGACGACGAGGAATTGGTCCTTGTCATTGCCGCGCAGAAACGTCACCAGCCGGGAGTCGTCAGAATTATCCAGCCATGTCACCGTGTGGTTGCGGAAGGCGGCATAATCTTTCCGGAGCTGGATCAGGTCGCGGTAAATGTCCCGGAGCGGCGGACGTTCCTTGGGCTGCCAGAAGATGGGCAGCTTGTAGAACAGCGCGGGGTCGCCGGACTCGGTGGCGTCGCCGACTTCCATGCCGTTGTAGAGCAGGGGAACGCCGTCCAGCGTGAACATCAGTGCGGAGGACGCCAGCGCGCCTTCAATGCCATAACGGGCCACGGCGCGTGCCTCGTCATGGTCATCGCTGATGCGCAGGTGCAGGGCGTCCTTCGGGAATACCCGGCGGTTTTGTTCCCAGGTTTTCCGCAACTCGGCGGCGGATGCACCGTGCTCCAGCACGTTGTTCAAGGCGTGCAGCAGCGGCCAGGAGTAATCCAGGTCAAAGGCATTGGTGAGCAGGTCGGGGGTGTCCGCCTCGGCCAGCATCATGATGTCCGGTTTGATTTTTTCGAGCGCGGCGCGCGCCTGTTCCCAGAAATCCTTCGGCACCGCCCAGGCCACGTCGCAGCGATAGCCGTCAATGTCGCAGGTGCGCACCCAGTATTTCATCATGGCAATCATGTATTGGCGCAACTGCGGGTTGGCGTAGTTCAAGCCGGCCACATCGGACCAGCCCGGCTCCGGCGAAATGATGTTTCCCTGCGCATCATGCTTGTAGAATGCCTTATTCGTCATCATCACGCTGTCCCATGCGGTGTGGTTGGCCACCAGATCCATGATGACCTTGAGGCCGCGTTGGTGCGCCCCGGCCACCAGCTTTTTAAAGTCGTCCAGCGTGCCGTAGTTCGGGTCCACCGCGTAATAATCCCGGATGGAATACGGGCTGCCATATTCCCCCTTGCGTCCCTTTTCGCCAATGGGATGAATGGGCATCAACCACAGCACCGTGACTCCCAGGTCTTTCAACCGGTCCAGTTGGGCCGTCACACCTTTTAGGTCGCCGGCCTTGGAAAAATCGCGGGGAAAAACCTCATAGATCGTGCTGCTCCGGAGCCATGCGGGGGATGGCCGGGCCGGGATGTTGGTGATGTTGACGTCCCCTTGTGCGGGCAACGAATACAATATGAAACCGGTGGCGAGCGCAAAGCACCCCCTGATGAAGCGTTGAATATTCATTATGTGTAAAACCTGTTTCCTGTTTGAATTACCCTGTTTCGCCAGGCTGTGTAGCCGTAGAAAGCGGCGATGCCAAAAACCTGCCGACACGAGCAGCGCTGGACCATTATTAGTTGGCCGGCGTGTGCTGGGCGAACCACAACAAATCGCTCGCGCTGGCAGCGTCACCGCTGACGCTGACGCCTTGTAAATAGGTTACATATTTAACCGGTTGCGTCGTGATGTTTCCTTTCCACACATGAACCTCCGCGTGTCCATCCGCAAACACCATGCCCGCGCCCTTGCCGTGCAAACTTCCCGGAAGCTCCGTGAATTTATTATCGCTGGTGGCGCTGTTCGCATCCGCCGGGTTGACGTAAAACGTGGCGTCGTCATCGCTGTCGGGATGTTCATCCGTCAATACCCAGCAATCCGAAGGGCCGGGGTTGTGGATCATGGACAATTTTGTCGGATTATAGAAGGCCGGCCAGTTGCCGCCTCCGCCCTGGCTGGGGGAGAACCATTTTGAGCCATCGCCCATCGCGCCGTTCATCGCGCAGGTCCGCAAGCGGTTGGCCCATCCCAACGTTCTCTGGGTGCTGGAAAGTTTGTTGTCCGCCGGGCAGATAAACATTTTTAGCGAATTGGCGACGTAACTTCCCAACAGCGCGGTGCCATAGATGGGGCTATCAGCCGTTAGATACAATGTGTTGGTGTTTTTTTGATTGCCGCTCCAGTCCATGCTCACACCGTAAGGGCAAATCCAGTTTTTCGATTTGTTGGCACCTGGTTCGGGATACTGATCATTGTTGCTCACCAGCCGGTCGTTGTTGTCGTTGGCATACATGAACCAGGCCAGCCCCAACTGCTTGTAATTGCTCATGCACGAAATGGAAATCGCCCGCATTTTGGCGCTGCTCAAGGCTGGCAGCAACATGGCCGCGAGTATGGCGATGATCGCGATGACCACCAACAACTCGATCAAGGTGAATCCTGTCTTTCGTGCTTTCATAAAATCAAAACGCGGCAAATTAAATTTTTTTGTCATGCTCAGCCCGGCCGGATCGTTGCCCGGCCGGGTCGGTTTGGTCCGGCCTGAAATCAGGCCGGACCGGTTGTTTATTGCTGGATCAGGCGGAAGAACAGGTTGCCAGTGCTGGCCGGCCAGTTGGTCACACTGATCAAACCGTTCGTTGAATTAACCCCGGAACTCCACACCGCACCGCCGGTTTCCGGATGGCTGACC
>JAJXXI010000096.1 GCA_021781185.1 bacterium | reverse complement strand
ATCAGCGTAGCCGCCGGGATGACCATCGGTATTGAAATTAAACAAGGACGGACGCACTCCTTGGAACGTAACCAACTGAAAGCTCATGGTGAAAGAGTTGCCCAGCGGCGTGAATTCGCTGCCATCCGCGCTCCAGCTAAAGACGGCCTGGTCATTGTCAAAGTTGCAGTGAACCCGCAACCAGAGATGATCGGGAGGTGCCGTCGGGCTGATGGCGGGCGCATTCCCCGGGCTTGAATTTGCCCCCGACCGCCGTTCCATTCTGGGGCTTTCATACATTTGCAAGGTCGTGCCATTGGTGGACTTCACCACGCCAATCCAGGCATAGGGAGAGCTTAGCAAGGCCAGACCCGCATGATCTCCCGCAGCCAGCCCCGACGTGTCCAGTTCAACCGTCATGATGGATTCAGGTCCGGGCGGACGCTGGCAGAGGCTGTCGCGGGCTGTCCAGAAATTGTCGGCCGGCAGCGAGTGCAAACGCAACACACCGGGACTTTCCGTCAAGGACCACTTGGAATCGTCCGGAACATGGTTCCACTGCCAGTGCGGATTCATTTTGCCGTTGTCAAAGTTGTCATCGGGAACATAAGTCGGCTCGGGTTCCTGCGTGTAACCGGTATCGGGCTTGATCCAGGTATTGGGTGCTTTGCGTAAATTGCCCGGCAGACCAATGAGCGGAAAGTCGTCGTGCCAGGTAATCGGCACCAGGGAAACCATGCGGCCCGCCGCGCCATGATCCGACATGATGATGCTCCACCATTGTCCCGACGGTGTATCCACCATGCCACCCTGATGCAGCCAGAGACCGCGATCATTGGGTCTGGCATAATCAGGAGCAGCCACCGTCACGCCCAGCGACTCGCCCTGAACCATGGTGGTGACCGTCCAGGGGCCGTCAATGGACTTTGCCCTGGCGATCATTTGGTTCACGGTTCCGCCGGGTATGGCAGAAATGTCGTAATACTCGTCGTGAATCTTGTAGAGGTGATGACCTTCCCCCATCCTGGGACCATCTGGCGGAACCTTCAGATAGTGGCGGGCACCAGGAACGAAGGACTTGAGGTCCGGCACCAGTTCATCAATCGGATAGGGGTTGCGATTACCGGAGATCAAATAGATTTTGCCGTCGTCGTCGAACAACACGGACATGTCATGTCTTCCCGGCAATTGGTTGTGTTCCCAAGGGCCATTAATTGATTTCGAACGGAAGACCTGAAGACCGGCACCATTCACATTGCAGAAAATATAAAACATGCCGTTATGATGACGAATGCAAGGTGCCCAGATGCCCTGACCGTAGATGTTTCCGCCTTCGAGACGATAAGGATCCTGCCCCGGTTTTTTGGGATCAAATCCCAGATCGAGCCGGTTGGTGCAGTAGCCGACGAGTTGCCAGTTTACCAAGTCTTTGGAGTGTAGAATTTCCACCGCCGGCATCATGTGCATGGTGGTGCCGGTCAGATAATAATCGTCGCCCACGCGGATGACATCCGGATCCTCAAACTCGCCGTGGAACAAAGGATTCGAGTAAGTGCCGTTGCCGTTGTCTGCCGTCCAGTGTTTCATGGCTGCGGGAGGAAGCCCGGAGGCATCAGACACAGCTACGGAACCCAAAAGAGCGGTGCCGGCAACCCAACTGAAAGCCTTTTTTAAAATTGCAGCAGCCGACGCGAGGAGACTCCATATTCTCTGGCGTTCTTGAAGTTTGAGCCTCGTCACCTCGGCTGCTACGGGGTTTCCAAAAAGCCTCCTGAGTGTGATGGCAGATATTATTTTCATGGTTTACTGTCAACGGCCAAAACGCGCTTGCGGCGCTTTGAAATTGGAGACTGTGTGAGTGAACAACAAAGTTGAAGATCGTTTAGTTAGACTCGGTATCGCTGTAGCCCTGCAACGTCAGCATTTTATCCGCGTAACGTGTTCCCAACAGTCTATAACCCGCAGGATTGAAGTGCAGCGGCGGCTTGACGGCGGTGCAACCGGCGGAAGAAATGACGTAGGAATTTGGAATGGTTTTCGGCAACTGATCAATGATTTTATTCATGCTCGCGCAAACGCCATGCTGGTCGGCGTTTACCACTTCGCCGGCAAGCAGCGGCACGTCAGCCGCGTTTAGATTCAAGTCCCTGATCAGATTGTCATAAACTCCTTTGACTTTGTTGGGCCATTCCTTGTCGCCGGTGTTGGACTCCCCCTGATGCAACAGAATCCCTTTAATGACGCCATCTTTCTGCGCCAGTTTTGCCATGTCCACCAGATACTGATAGGGATTGCCATCGTATTGCTTGATGGTGTTTTTCATCCACGACGGAGCATTGGAAGCATACGCCTGATATTTATCCTTCTCGAATAGCTCAATTTTGCATCCGCCCACCGCAACAACGACCACCCCCACTTTGATGTTTTTCGGCAGGTGGGCCACCATGGTTCGGCCAAAATAATCAGCGGGACAAAGGCCGCAGTGAGGCCGGCACAACGGAGGGACTGCCGGATACCACTGCCCTTTTGTCCGGCCCATCTTGGGAAAATCAATTGCCGCCAGCATCTGAAACCTGCTGCCCACATTCGTCGTGTCCTGCTGTTGAATTCCAGGATAACCCTCCATATTCGACTGCCCGAAGCACACGAAGATCCAAAAATTCGTGTCCTGGGAAAGGACATTCATGTTGAAGGAGAGCAATCCAGCCAGCAGAAACAATGCTGATTTAATTTTCATGATAGTTAGATTCGAAGTGTAATCAGGTGGTTTATGAGTTAGTGCAATTTCGCCTGTTCGTCGGTGGCGGCACGAATGACCGAGTAGAAGGCCGGTTTGGGCTGGTCATTGCCGTCGAACAAAAGTGGCCGGCCATTGGCGCGCCATGAAACGCCATCGTTCACTCCCCAGAGGGTCACCATTTTTACGAATTTCTGGTGCTTGAGAAACACTTTGAAGAGGATGCCATACTCGTTGGCAAGGCGCTGATTGGCGTCATCCACCAGCCCGCCTTGTGTGGTTGCAGCATTGCTGGCAATGTCCGCCCCGGTATTGCGCTGGCCGCCTTGTGCGCTGTTGACGTCGAGCTCCGTAATATGAATTGGCAAACCGAGCTGTTCTAGATCTGTCAGTGTCTGGTCTTCCTCCGCAAAAGTCGGCGAAGAAACACTGACGTGGGTTTGCGAGCCGATGGCCATAACCGGAACATGTCGCGCCTGCAAAGACTTGATCAAGGTAATCAGCTTGTGACGCTTTTCCGGATTCTCCAATCCGTAGTCGTTGTAACGAAGAATGGCATCCGGGTCTGCTTCATGGGCGTATTCAAATGCCTTGGCGATAAAATCCGGCCCGATGATTTGCAGCCAAAGCGAATTCCGAAGGATATTTGTGCCTCGGTCGGCAATGGCTTCATTCACAACATCCCAAACCTTGATCTTGCCCTTGTAGCGGCGCATAACGGTAAATATGTGATCATGCATTCGCTGAAGCAATTCCTCGCGGGACGCGCGGGGGCCGTTAAAGCCAAAACCACCCCGGAATCGCCCAAATCTGCGACCGTCAGGCGCAGGCGCATTGGTCTCTACAGGCGGAGGATTCGTTCCGGCAAAAACCCAACCGGGTGTTTGGCCATGCCAAACAAGCGTATGTCCGACGATATACATGTGGTTTTTGAGACCAAAATTCACATAGGCATCCGCCGGTCCAAAATCATAGCCATCCGGCCCAGATCGCGGATGAATGAGCGCCCACTTCAGATCGTTCTCCGGGGATATCTGGTCGAACTGCTGTTTAACGAGAGCAATGTCTTTATCCACCTCCAGCTCGGTCCGGTTTACATTATCGGCCTGGATCGTAGTGCCAGTCGCAATAGCGCGGTTAATGGCCACACCAACGTAGAAGTGATTTTTGTAAACGTCTTTAAGCGCAGGAATGTCGGCAGACCGAGCCGCCATCCCTACAGCAAATAACACTGCCGTGAGCCAGCCAACATACGATCTGCGTTTTGAACTGTTTGTCTTCATGTTTGTGTCATTCTTTCTGCCTGCCGCCAAAACAGCCATCGAACGCCGGTTTGCATCATCATTCATGCACCGCAGATTCGAACATTCACCCTTTGTGCTGTTCGCAAATTCGGCGAACTCGTATAGGACCTTTGGATAAATGATCCCCCGCCAATTAATCCAAGCACCATCATAAAAAAGTTGGCCAATCTGCTTCCGTGAAGGTATTTCACTCTCGAAATACTTTGGGGTTCCCCGTCGCGTGTCGGGAGGTATTCACAGGTTGGCAATAAGGCATGTTCTCGTTTTGGCGTTTTAATATGGCAATAAGGAGATTATTTCTCGGAATGCCAAGTCGCCACAATACGTCAAATGTCATATTCACAGTCCGAGGCATAGCTTTGAATTTCGCCATGTAAGCCCATTCCTTGACGGGCAACACCAAACCGGAATTAAAATCATTTCCTTGGGATCTCCAAGACTTCAACGCGGATAATCCGAACGTCCAGGCGTCCAGCCCGGATAAAGTTGCACTCCCAATTTCTCTTGTTAAACTTAAGTCATCAATCACTGTTTGAAAATGCGCGCTTCGATTGCAGCATTCGTATGTGGTATTTTGTGTGTGTCGGGTAGTTTATGGAACGCTGTCGGTCAAGCTGCACCTCCGACATCAAATTTGCCAATAACCAACCTTTTGCAGTTGGTTCAGCTTCTCAATTCCAATGAAAGACTCACGCGGGATGTTCAGTTGGAAGCGACAGTTTGTGCTGCTAGTGATCCAACGATGGGGGTGGTGGTTCTTCAGGATGCAACGGATGTCGAGCTTTTTGAATTCAGCGGCGGCCTGCCGGGGCTGCTGCCGGGTGACATGGTTGAAATCCATCAGAAGCACTGTCTGTTGCGTCGGCGTGGCATGGGAGTGCAGGTTTCTTCCTCGCCAGTTGTTGGCAATTATGGCGTTCACGCAATGAGCACCGCAGGAGGCGGGATCAGCCTGAAAAAGGGGCAACACTCAATCACTCTGGAGTGGTTCAATCGCCTGCATCCGCCTGGTTTGGAGGTAAAGTGGCGACTCCCTGGTTCGCAGCCAGAAGATATTCCCGGCACAAATCTCTTTCATTTGGTCGCTGGCAAACACTCTGACCAAAAGAGCCCGCAGCCCGGCTTGCTGGCAGAGTGCTACGAAGGGGACTGGGAGCAGGTTCCGAATTTTGATTTGCTGACGCCGGTCAAAACAGCGGTGGTCACCAATTTCGATTTGAGCGTCAGGCCGCGGGATGAGTTTGTTGGAGTGAGATTTCGTGGTTTTTTCGATGCTCCTGTTGATGGTTTGTATCAGTTTACAACCCGATCAGCGGATGGCAGTCTTTTGTTCATTGACGCTCCGACAATTTCGATCACAAAAACCGGCAATGGTGCTGCTCCAGTCCCGGCCATGGTGACGATTGATGAACCTCTGGTAAAGTCAGCCGGACAGCAATGGATTACAGTCGCGGGACGGGTCGGGTCCGTTGTTCCTGCGGGGCGAGGAGTGCAATTAGAATTGTGCTCGGAGCGAAACTCTCTTCAGGTGCAAATAGCCGATGCTCAAGGATTGAACGCTTCAAATCTGCTCAATTCCCAAATTCAAGTCAGCGGCGTGGGGTGCAGTCTGTTTAATTTAAAGGGGGAAACGATGCTGGGTCAGGTTTTTGCTGCAAATGCGCAAGGCGTGAAGGTGGTTCACCCGGCAGAGCCTGACAAAAATGCTGCTACGGCGTTGGTCAAAGCCGAACAGGTGCAGACCCTGGCACTTAATGTTGCCAAGCGACATGTGCCGGTGCATCTTCGCGGAGTGGTAACCAGCAAGGGAGGTCCCTACGACTTTTGGATTTCGGTGCAGGACGATACGCGTGGGATTTTTGTTAATTATCACAATGCCTCGAACAGCGTTCCCAGGTGCGGCGATTTCTATGAGATCATCGGCCATTCCGGCGCGGGAGATTTTGCCCCGGTTGTAGTCGCTGACGAGTTGGTTCGCCTGGGCAGGGGAGAATTTCCTCAACCCATACATCCAACCTGGGATGAATTGAACAATGGGAGCATGGACGTGCAATGGGTGGAATTTAATGGTCTTGTCACCGAGGTTCACAGCAATCTGCTCTCAATGCTCCTGCCGGGAGGTCTGATGGAAGTTCAAGTTGAAGGGCCGGCACCCTTCAGCCTGAGGTCATTGAAAAAGGACGTCGTGCGCATCCGCGGCGTATTATTCGCGGTGTGGAACGCCACCCGTGAAGTGCGCGTCGGCAATATCTTGATGCGCAATGCCGATGTTCAGGTGAAGATCACAGCACCGGCCGATCCCTTTGATGCCGTTGTGAAGACCCCGAGGGAACTGCTGTTGTTCGATGCGCAAGCCTCGGCTTTCCAGCGGGTCAAGGTGCGGGGGCAAATTATTTATTCGGATTCCACGGAGTCATTTCTTCAGGAAGATGGTGAGGGGCTTCGACTGTTGCCCGCCGGAAAGATGCACGTAAAACCGGGCGATATGGTGGAAGCGGTGGGGTATCCCAACATCAGCAAGACGGCCCTGCTTCTGCGCGAAGCCATTGTTCGAAAAACGGGTTGGGCAAGTCTGCCGCCTGCCAGGAAACTGTCTGCCTCTTTGCCAGACGTGGAAGGACTGGATTCCACTTGGGTGCGGATCGCGGGGCAATTGCTGGGCTGGCATTTTGAGCAGGGCAAGCTGGTCTTGGAAATGCAAACCGGGACACATTTGTATCTGGCGCGGCTTGCCCGGCTGGACTCGCTCCCTTTGCGGGTGGGCAGCGAACTGGCTCTGGAAGGTGTCTATGTCAGGCAGCGGCAACAGTCGGAGGCCGGAGCTGAAGCGTTTGAATTGCAGCTTAATTCCCCGACAGATATACAGGTTTTATCAGAGCCTTCCTGGTGGACGTTGGATCGGTTGATCATGCTGCTCGCCATTCTTGTTGCAATTCTGATCTTGGGCGCGGTCTGGATTAAACAATTGCGACGTTTGGTGGAGCAGCGCACGGCACAACTCCAAACGGAAATCCACGAGCGTGAATCGGTGGAGAAGCAACACGCACTGGAAGTCGAGCGCTCCAGAATCGCGCAGGACCTGCATGACGATCTGGGTGCCAGCCTCACGGAAATTACCGTGCTGGCAAGCCAGGGACAGCACACCGGCTCTCTCGAACAGGGCACCATGGCTTTGTTCCGGAAGATTACAAACAAGGCGCGCCAGCTGGTTGAGGCACTTGACTTGATTGTGTGGGCAGTGGATCCGAAGGACAATTCCCTGCAATCCGTTGCCGACTATTTGTGTGATTTCACGGATGAATACTTATCTCCATCCGGCATCGCATGCCGGTTTGATGTTCCGGTGAAGTTGCCTCCGATTGTTTTGGACGGGAGGGTGCGGCATGATCTGTTTTTGGCGGTCAAGGAGACTTTGAACAACATCGTCCGCCACGCCGAAGCCACCGAGGTTGAATTTCGGCTTGCGGTGGCGGGAAATGAGCTTGAAATCATCCTGGCAGACAACGGCAGAGGGTTTGATGTCGTTTCACCACCGAACGGCAAGGGATTGAAAGGCCTTTCACTGCGCCTTGCCCAGATTGATGGACGCTACGAAGTCAAATCCACCGCAGGAAAAGGATCGGTTGTGAGAATTGAGCTGCGTCTGCCGGGGCCGGAAATCAACACGGATGCCGGATCAGCTTCGATATGATGATTGACATATAGCGTTTCAAATCCCGCCACGTAGGTTATCTTCGTGGTCAAAACAATTGAAAATAATAGCACCGACAGCATGGTTTCTCATTTTGAGCCTGCCGACAATAATCCGATGACCAAAGTAGCCATTGTAGAAGATAATTTGACTTTGCGACAATACATGGCCGAGTTGGTTTCCAACACGGAGGGTTATCGTTGTGTTTGCACCTGTGGCTCGGCTGAAGAGGCCATGGTCAAAGTTCCCGAGGCCAAGCCCCATGTGGTGCTTATGGACATACATTTGCCCGGCGAGTCGGGAATCACCTGCACCACTTATCTTCGAGAAAAGTTGCCCACTGTCCAAGTGATCATGCTAACGGTTTACAAGGACATCAAGACGATTTTTGAGGCGCTCAAAGCCGGTGCCTGCGGTTATGTGCTCAAACGTTCGGACGAAAAGGAAATTCTGGATGCCATCGCCGAGGTGCGGGCGGGAGGGGCACCGATGACCAGCCAGGTGGCCCGAATGGTCGTCCGCTCATTTTCACATGATTCCTCTCTGGAGCGAGACGAGACGAATCAGCTTTCTCCCCGCGAATCGGAAATTCTGGCACTGGTGGCAAAGGGACTTTCGAACAAGGAAGTCGGCAATACCTTGAACATCAGTGTCGGGACAGTTCGCATTCATCTCGGGCATATCTACGAAAAACTGCATGTCCGCTGCCGGACCGAAGCCGCCGCTAAATATTTTCGTTCCCAGCCAGGCGGCGCGGGCAAGTCTTTGTCGGCAAGCTCACCGCATTGAAACAACTGATTCCCCGCCGTTTTCGGTGGAATCGGGGAAGCGGTTGTGGCGGATGATCTTCCGGCAGGTGGACGCCGCCTATGCCGGGGCAGATTTCAGCAATGTCGGCTGTGTGGGCGTGGATGAAATGATTGTGCGCAAGGGACCACGAATACCTCAGCGTGTTCGCCGATCTGGGGAAACGCAAAGCCCGCAGCTACCGTTCCACCACCCACCTCATCACCATGCTTTTCTTCACGGCGGGCAAACTTCGCCTGCCTCAGTTCCAACTCCAGCGAAAATAGCGGAGAACCTTCAGTTCAAGGTCAACGCGCACTGACTTAACGGTTTCCGCCTCCGAGCGGATCCACTCGCAACTTTATGTGGTCAGTCTGAATACACGTCGTTGCATGGGGGCTGCCACTGGTGGATGAGATCCTGTTCCTCGGTGTAACGGGCCGCCTGCCCGCTTTCACAATAATGAGCATGGATGTGCGTGGCTCCGGCGGTCTGGGCATCCCTCAAGGTCACATGCCCCTCCAGCCGCTGATGCAGGTCCCGTGTCTGTGAAATGTAAAGGGGAACCCAGCCGCCATCCGGTGTCTGTTGGACATAGATGTAAATGCCCGACATGGGTCTGAAGGCAGCTTCCAACGGGAAAATGTGGTAGAGATACTTTTTACCGGATTGTCCGGTCCACGTCCATTCGGAGAGCGGTGCCGAGTCCGACGGATGACGCGAACCGAATAATGTTTTAATCAGGTCCACCTTGTATGAATAAGATCACAGTATGGCCGTATTGTCAAATGGGGGAGGTTCGTGCAGCCGTTTTGCCAAGGTCGGTTGGATCGGATGTTGGCTGGCTCTGTTCCGTCGTCCGCCATCGGCGGCCGATGGGCGGTCGGCGGTCGGATGTCCTCCGCATTTGTGGATTTGCCCAAAGCCTTCCATGACAAGGTGAATCCTTCAAAGTTGGTTGATAAATCCCTTCACCAAAGGGGCCAGCCAGTCCAAGGGCACGGGGCTTTTCAGCTCGCGCGAGTGCTTGAAGTCGGTCTCGAACAGATCTTGTTTGAGCTGGTTCACGGCTGCGGCGTCGGAAAAGGCAACGTCCATTTCCTGTGAGACACGCAGGCTCAATTTCTCAAAGTTCGCCGAACCCACACATGCCCAGCCGTCGTAGATGGCCGCTTTGACGTGCGTCATGCCGGGATAAAGATAG
>JAJXXI010000155.1 GCA_021781185.1 bacterium | reverse complement strand
GAGCGGTGTTGGGTGATTCGTAATAAACGCTGTTTATGCCGGCCAGCTTGAGCGCGGCCACGTCAGCCTTGCCATTGGCCCCCATCCCGCGGCCACCGGCCACCTCACGGCTGCCATAGCTGACGAACACGAGTTTGACCTTTTGTTTGAATGCATCCAGGTCGGGGATGTCGTTCGTGGTGATGCTGCCGCCACTGAAGATGCCGATTTGGGAAAACGTGTCGAGGTTGGCCAGAGCAATGGACCGCGTCTGCATGCCGCCCATTGAAAGCCCGGCCATCGCGCGATGCGGTTGATCCGCGAGCGTGCGAAAATGGGCGTCTATGTAGGGAATCAGTTCTTCAAGGAGCATTTTCGCAAAGGCATTGAAACTGAACATCCGTCCGCCCGGTCCGGGGAGGCTGAGGGAAAACACTTTGCCCGAAGAACTCCTGGCCGGCCCGCCACCGCCAAACGGGCTGAAACCGGGAACATAACTATTGGCCATGACGATAATGAACGGCCTGGCTTTGCCTTCGGCAATCAGATTGTCCATGATCAACCCGGCATGACCCTGATTGCTCCAGCCGGTTTCATTCTCACCCGCGCCGTGTTGCAGATACAACACGGGATAGCGTTTGGCCGGATCGCGATCATAGCCCGGAGGAGTATAAACAACGCAGTGAAGAACGGCGTCGGCGCTCTTGGAATAATAGAGCACATCGCGCACCTGCCCATGAGGCACATTTTTGAGGGCATAGAAATCCTGATCGTAAGCAGGAACTTCGACACCACTCCCCCACCGGCCGGCTCCGTAGAAATAAAGGCTGTTGGGATCGGGAACCTGCGCGCCATCAATGACGAGCTGGTAGTAGTGAAAGCCTTGATCCTGTGGCTTTGATTCACCGGCCCAGATACCATCCTCGCCTTTGGTCAGCGGATACTTCACCCCGCCAAGGTCGAGTTGCACGCTGTCTGCCCGGGGTGCAAAAACGTGTTCGCGAACCTGGCCTTCCGAGTTGACCTGGGGATACTGCTTGCCCTGCTGGTTGGATGTCGCCGGCTTCCAGTCATTCGCCGGCTCACTGGTCTGGGCCTGGGAAAATTGGGCCGATAGCATGGACGCCAGCGCGAGCAATACAAATATGGTTTTCATGAAAGTTTTCATTGGCTGAGATGGGTTGAATCCTTGGATTAAATGGTCATTTCACTTTGATTTTGAGGACCGTTATGGAATAAGCCGGCACATCACGGGTGAAGTCGGCACTTAAACCGTCCACCTGCTCCGTCCTGGGAACGACGTTTTTCGGCACCTCAAGCGAATTCGTGTCGTTGGGACTCGCTGCCGCCAAAGTCACCAACTCTCCCTTTGGCTCGACCTTCCGTGCGTCATTGATTTTGATATGGACGGGCTGCGGCCGTCCGGCAGTGTTCACAACCTTCACGTAGAGTATCCCCTTCTTGCTGTCGCGAGTGGCGTTGAAGAATACCTCCCTAAGGTGCTGGGCTGGTGGCGGATTGCCGCCCCGTCGCGCCCTGGGCTGCCACGTGCGGGTCGGGATGTCCTGCGAATCGGTCGCCAGAATCTCATCCCCGTGCATCGTGCTGAACATCTGTTGCGCATAATAGGCCGGCGAACCGTAACTGGTCAGCGCGTCGTAGCCGATCAAGTCCGTGGACCATTGCATCGAACGATTGCGTCCGGAGATCTGGCTGACATTGACAAAGAGTGGAGCGTAGCACTCCATCAACACGATGTCGGAGTTGCGTTCCATGCCGGTCATCCACGCGGCATCGCCCAGCGCCCCGGCCATGTCAGGCGTTGGCGAACCGACGCGCGTCGCCCATTCGCCCACGAAGATCTTTGTTTTATCCGCGCGTGGATACTGGTCATAGTCAAGCGCATGTGCCTGCATGTCTTCCTGCGAACGGTAATAATGCTCGTCCAACAAATCCGGCACCCGCGATTCAACCTTGGTGGTGGCGATGATTTGCAGGTCCGGGTATTTGGCCTTGATCGCATCGTAGAACTGCGCGAAGCGGCCATCATAACTGTGGGAGCGATCAAAAAAATCCTCATTACCGATCTCGACAAAACGCAGCGGAAACGGCTTGGGGTGCCCGTCCTTTGCTCGTTGAGCGCCCCATTTGGTTTTGGTGTCGCCAGTGACATACTCGATTTCGTCCAACGCATCCTGAACATAGGGTGCCAAATCAGCGCCCGGTTCGACGTGTTGCTGGCGCAAGGAATATCCGGCGTAAACGGCAAGCACCGGTTCCATGTGCAAATCCTCACACCATTCCAAAAACTCCAGCAAACCAAATCCGTCAGTGGACCAATACCCCCATGGACTGCGGTGTCCGGGACGCTGCGCGACGTCGCCAATGGTTTCCTTCCAATTGAATCGTTCGGCAATGGTGTTGCCCTCCACATAATTGCCGCCCGGGAAGCGCAGAAATTTTGGATGCATGGCCGCCAGCAACCGCATGATGTCCGGGCGCGTGCCATTCGGACGATGGTTGTAAGTTGGGGGAAAAAGTGAAACATTCTGGAACCAAACCGTGCCCGGCCGGGTGGCGCGGATGACAAACCGGTTGTCCTTCGAGGCGTCCACTTTTTTGGTTTTTAACGTGACTTCATACTTCTTCCACTCACCGGTGATCTTTGAAACTTTCGCACTGGCAAACACCGTTTTGCCGTCGGCACTTTCGATGGAAAGCATCAACGGACCGGGGAAATCCGCTCCACGCGCATAAAATGAAGCACGATATTTCGTGTTGGGACGAACGGGGATGCCCCAGTAGCCGCCATTGGCAATGCCGACCGGGGATTCCTCGGAAGCCTTGCTCGCATCCAGTTTCAAACTGAGATCCAGCGCGGTATTGAGCGGCTGGTTCGTGTCAATCGCCATCGTCCCCTCACCCACCACATCCCAAAAATCTGGATGCCGGACGTTGGACTTGAATGTGCGATTCCGGATCAATTCGGCGTAGATGCCGCCTTCGTAGGAGAAATTGATCTCCTCGGTCATCAAGCCATAGAGCCGGCGACTGACTTTGCCGGTGACCTTGCCTGCGTTGATTTCCAACGTGACGGGCCCGGCCGGCTCAGTCGAGGCGGCTGTATCCGTGGCAGCCGTGGTTCCAATATCCGCCGGCACCAGAGTTTCCACAGTTGAAGCCGACGGGCTGTTCTCATCCACTCCTAGCGGAATGATTTCAATCGCGTTGATTTCAGGATTTTCCACCTGAGTGGTGAAGGTAATCTTAAACACTCCATTGGTGACTTCCACCGGCACGGACTGGACGTAGGCGCGATTGGGGCCGCCAGCCTTGGCCCAGACATCAAAGTTCTTGAACTCCTTACCCTGCACATTGAACGAAAACACCCGCTCACCGGGGCCGGAAATGCCTTCGTAAGTCTCAGCGAAATAGAGCTTCGCGAGATACTTTCCATTGGGAATTTTGCAGGCGAAAGCGTCCATCCCGTAGTGTTCGCTCAAGAACAGTCCCGGGTCCTTGGTGCCGGCGATTGCGGTTGAGGCATCGTGGTCAATGCTGTCGCCGCCATCGAAACCCTGATCCGCCAGCCAAACATGGCCGGCCGAATCTTTGAACGGTGTCCCCTGCCCCGCCTTGATTCTGATGACCTTCGTGGCCGATGCCGTTGATTCGCGTTTGGCCACGAGGTCTTCCTTGGCAAAGTCGCCCACTTCGCGCGTGAATTTGATTTCGTTGCCGTCGCTCGAAATCTTGCCGGTATAGGCAATACGAATTTCGTTGTCCTGGAAATTCAGCATCTCGACAAACGACACTGTGTCGCCCAAGATCTTGCCTGCCGTCAACTCGGTCTCGCGCTTCTGGTCATTCACCTCGGAAACCGCCTTGCCCGTGAGTTTGTCGCCGTCGGTTTGAAACGTGAACTCATATTGTTGCACGCCAATCTGGGAGTCAAACTTCGCGTGCCATTGGCCGTTGATGTTTGCCGCCCGGGTAACCAGCGCACAAAATCCGATTACGCAGTAGAAAGCGATGAGTTTGGTTGTTTTCATGTTTGTTTGTCGTTGAGAGGGTTTGTGTTTGCTAAATCAGTTGTTCACTCTGAAATCTGGTTGGGCACGGATTGTTTATTCTTATTTGGCCGACAGGTCGTAGATATTTACGCTGAAAGGCGGCAATGCGATTGTTTCAGGCACTGAGTTCACGGGCAAATGAGTGATGTCCGGGTTTTGCCCGCTGCGCTCGGTGGCGGCCAGGCGCCACAAATCGCCGCTGCCCGTCAAATTCACACCGCTGAAATTGAGTTTGATGGATTGCTCCACATCCGTGGGATTCAACACCGCCACCGTAAACGCGCGACGATCTCCCGTCCACGCCGCCACCACATCCAGCGGGAAAGTCGCGCTGCCGGCATTCACCTCGGGCTGCTCTCCACCGGGCGGATCGGTGGGCTTTGGCTGGGGTGAATTACCCGAGACGTCAACGGGAATCGTGCCAAAATGATCACGATAGATTTTGAAAACCAGTCCATTGGCCGTCAGTGACAAATCAGTTCCGTGATGCGCCAACAAGGAGGTGGCGAAGGTCTGCGCTGCCATTTGAAAAATGTCCGAATGCCGGAACATTTCATGAAATACCCAGGCGTAGGCCGGATACGTGGGATAATGTCCGCCCATGTAGGCCCATTCATCTATGTTTAGCGGCTTGGGATGAGCGGCGAGCTGCGGCAGTAATTTTTCGTATTCCTTGTATTCCTCGTATTTGATGCGGATATGGTTGGCGGCACGACGCATCCAATCCGTGATGGGTTCGTTGGGATCGTTCGGCACCTGTTTGCCCTTGGCCAGGTCGTAGTGAGTGTTGCCGTAGTTATAGAAATGTTCGCTGATCAGATCAATGTTGTTGAAACAATGCTCCAGCAAATTGCCGGTCCAATCCTCGGGCGAAAGATACTTCGGAACCAGATTGGTGCCCAGGCTCAAGGATTCTCCCGAACCGGTCATGGTGTCAGGCATGGCACCGCTGGCGATCAGTTTGATGCTCGGATCCACTTCCTTCATGGCCCGGGCAAACTGGTTGTGCTTGTATTCAAACTGGTCGAGCTTCATGGCCCCATACTGGTAGCTGATCCCCCACATTTCATTGCCGATGCCCCAGAACTTGACGTGATAGGGTTTCGGATGACCATTGGCGGCACGCAATTTGCCCATCGGCGTGGAAGCGTCGCCATTGCAGTATTCAACCAATTCCCGCGCGGACCAATCATCACCGGTGCCGGCGTTAACCGTGATGTATGGCTCAACCCCGAGAAGCTTACACAAGGTCATGAACTCATCCGGGCCGATGTCGTTGGGCTGAAGCGCGCGCCAAACCGGGTCAAAGATGGGCGGTCGTTTATCGGGATCGCCGATCGCGTAGTGCCATTCAAAGGCTGACACATAATTACCGCCGGGAAAACGATACACACCGGAATGAAGGCTCTTGAGCAAGGCGACGGCGTCCGGACGCCAACCGTCCAGATTGGCAGCCGGCATCAGCGAAGCCGCGCCGACATGGAATGAACCACTGCCGGTTCCAATAATTTTGAATTGTGCAGGCCCCGAGTCTTTCGCTTTGAAGGAGAACGTGAATTGTTTGTATTTATTCCCCAGCCTGCCAAGCTTGATCGTCTGCTGCGTGGCATCGGCGTTGGTGCCCCAGACGAGGTTGATGGAGACTTTCGCATCAGAACTCCCGGCCAGTTGAATCCGGCCGCTGTAGATCGTTCCTTTGACAAACTGGACACCGGTTTGAAGGATTCCACGCGGCTCGGCACCGGCAAGAGTGATCAACGGCGTATGATCTCCGACGAAAGGATTTGTGGTGTCCATGACAACGGAATCAGCCGGCCCAACCGGATTCCAGCGTCCGGGCCCAATGCCACGCATCCGGCGTCTGACTCCGCGTTGGCTGGAATCCGATTCCCTGGCCGGTGCCGGCCCGACAGGGTAATAGAATTTACGGTCATCCAGCATCTGGCTCCACAGACTGCCGTAAACAAGGTTGCCGGCGTGTTCGAGGAACTGGCCGTAAATATACGGCGAAATCGGCGCACCGGTTTTCGTGGCGTCAATCATGGCGGTCACGGGCTGGCCGGATGCCACAGTCTGCGCCTCGACACAGAACACGCCGAGGATGAGAAAAAGGGAACAGATTATTTTCATGGTGGAATGTTTAGTTGCTTCCTGTTGAGCTTTGAAGTTCACCATTGAGCTGCACAGTGCCGCCGGGCTTCAGGTTGATTTCCGCATGGCGATCGCGATACCGAACAGTCGCCTGGCGTCCGCCAACCGAGTGAATTGTGACCGTGGTCAGCTTGCCGCCAGCCCACCTCACGCCCACTTCAAAGCCGCCCCGCGCCCGCAGGCCGATGACGCTTCCCTTCGGCCAGGCCGACGGCAAAGCCGGCAGCGGATCAATTTCGAAATTTTGCGCGGCCCCTTTCTTTTCCAGCGCGCGGCTTTGCAACAGCATGCCTTCAATTCCCGCCGTGCCGCCAAAGTTGCCGTCAATCTGGAATGGCGGATGCAGGTCGAACATGTCGGGAGCGGTGCGCCCCGGGCTGAGGAGAAATTGCAGGATTCGATAGGCGTGATCGCCATCGTGCAGCCGGTCCCACAGGTTGATGCGCCAGGCCGTCGCCCAGCCGGTGGATTCGTCGCCGCGCATCTCCAACGAATATTTCGCCGCCGCCGCCAGTTTCGGCGTGTCAAAAACATTGATCTGCCAGCTCGGATAAAGCCCGTAAAGATGCGACACGTGGCGGTGATGAACCTCCACGCCGGGCTGGTAATCCCAATCCTGGAGCCATTCCTGCAACTGTCCCGCGTGACCGATTTGCAACGGCGCGAGCCGGGCGCGCGTGGCCGCCAATTTTTTGCGAAACGCGGAATCCACGTTGAGAATTTCCGAGGCCTTGATGGTGTTCGCAAACAAATCGCGCAAGATTTCCAAGTCCATTGTCGGCCCGGCGCACACGGCCGACCCGCCCGGATGCTGGTTTTCCGGTGAGATGGATGGATTGGTCACCAGCCAGTGATTCGTCGGGGTTTCCACGAGCGTGTCGAGGAAGAATTGAGCCGCGCCGCGCATGATGGGATAGACCTGCTTGAGATAGGTCTGGTCGGGATTGTATTCGTAATGCTCCCACAAATGGTCACACAACCAGGCCCCGCCGCTGGGCCACATGCCCGAATCCGCGAAGTCAATCGGGCCGGTGGCGCGCCAGAGGTCGGTGTTGTGATGCGCCACCCATCCACCCGCGCCATACAATTCCCTGGCGGTGCGTGCGCCGGTAATGGACAGGTCTTTGACCATTGAAACCAGCGGTTCGACACATTCGCCGAGGTTGCTTTCTTCCGCCGGCCAGTAATTCATTTCCGTGTTGATGTTAATCGTGTATTTGCTCTGCCATGGCGGGTTCATGCTGTCGTTCCAAAGTCCCTGCAAATTGGCCGGCTGCCCGCCGGGTCGCGAACAACTGATAAGCAGGTAGCGTCCAAATTGAAAATAAAGTGCGGCCAACTGCGGGTCGTCGCCGTTGTGAAAATTCTGAATTCGTTCGTCAGTCGGCAGTTTCATGGCGCCGCTCGTGCCGAGGTCCAGCGAAACGCGCCGGAACAGTCGCTGATGGTCCTTGATGTGCGCGGCCCGCAGTTCGTCGAAACACTTGTGCATGGCGGCGGCGATCTGGCCTTTGACAATCTCCCCCGGATCGCCGCTGACGTCATCAAAACTTTTGTAGCTGGTCGCCAGCGCAATGAGGATGGTGGCTGAATCCGCATTGGTGACGTTGACAGAATCGGTGGTGGCCGTGACGGTTCCGCCGTCAGCCAGGACGCGGGCGCGCACCTGGAATTTCAGCGCGCCTTTGATGCCTCCAACGGTCGCATTGACGCCGCTGACAACGAGCGTGTTTCCCGCTTCAGTCTCAATGGCGGCCTGCTGCGGCGTTTGATAGTTGGCGGTAAAATCAATCGCGCCCTTCTTGTCGGCAGTGAGCCGGACCACGATGACTTGGTCCGCCGGACTGGCAAAAACCTGGCGCGTGAAGTGAATGCCGTTGGCGGTGTATTCCACTCCGGCCACGGCGGTATCCAGGTTCAGATCGCGCCGGTAGTTCTCCACCGAGCTGGAATCGGGAAAGGTAAGATACAAATTGCCCGCCGTTTCATACGGCATTTCGCTGTTTGGCCAATGGGGAGAAGACATGACCTTTTGATTGATGAGATTTCCGGCCTGGCGATATTTGCCCTCGAAAACCAGCCGGCGCACTTCCGGCAGCGCCGCCTTGCCCTGGGGATTGACGGGATCGTAAGGGCCGCCGCCCCAAAGCGTGTCTTCATTCAACTGGAGTCGCTCCCGGTTGATGCCGCCAAAAACCATCGCGCCGATTCGTCCATTGCCAACGGGCAACGCCTCGGTCCACGACGAATCCCGCCGGCCAAAGCCTCCCTGCCGACCAGCTCCCGACTGCTGACCGAATCCCGCCGGCCGGCGATACCACAGACTCAATGGCTCGGCGGGAGCCGATGCGCTTCCGGCCAGCTCCGATTCTGCGGCCAGCAATTGCGCCGAGCAAATAACAAAAACCATGGAGCAGACCAGTCGTTTTGCACAGGTATTCATGGCATTATTCTTTGGCGGTAAAAGCCATGTAGGAATGCGGCAATACCGTGAAGGTGAAGGCTGTGCGTGTCGGTGTTGATGGACCGCCGCCGCCAAAACGCTGTCCGAACCTTCCGAAACCGCGCTGGTTTGCGGGATCGGGCGAGATGCTTTTGTCGGTAAGCAGATCCTGAATTTGCATCGCTTTGCCAGACACGGAAACCGTCACCTCCGCCTTCGTCGGCAGATAGTTTTGCACAATGAAGGTGTTGTTGTCGTAACGAAACAAGGCGACTTGCGCAGGAGCCTTGTCCAATCGAATGGGCTCCGCTGAAGCAAGCGCAGCGCGAATCACCGAGAGAACCGTGGACGGCAGCGCGTAAAGATCCGCAGGATCGTTGGGAATGGTCAAAACGTAAAGTTTGCCTTGGGCGTAATCGCAAGAGAGAAGGATGGGATAAGTGGTGCCGCCGGGGGTGATGCCCAAGGCATCGCCCCAAGCGTCATGGGTCAGAATGTTGAAGTATTTGATTTCAGGAATAAAAATCTCGCGCGAAGCAGCGAACGGATCACTGCCATCGGAACCAGCCGCCAGCCCACGACCACGCCGGAAAGGCGCGCCCGGTCCGCCGGCAAAAGTAAAACGCTGCACCGGCACGGTGACACCGGTATTCTCAAGTTCGCAGATGGCGTTTATCCCTTGACCTTTCATCGCGCGCAGAAAACCGGAGGTGATACAAACCGATTTACCCGCCTCAAGCTGCGTTTTGATTTTTTGAATGATGTGGGGATCGAATTTGGCCTGTTCGGTCAGAAGCACCATATCCGCGTTGGTTGGAAAATACGGAACAATGTCCATCGGCAAGCCAATCATGCCCAGGTAATCGTGGAGGAACTCCTCGCCGGTGGCGTGATAAGGCGTGTAGGTTTTTATGCCCACGGGCCTGCCCATGTGCGTCAACACCTTGTCAACCTGACCGAGCGTATAACCGGCAATATCCGCAAACGTCGGACGCTCGTCCGTGCCAATGGTTTTAGCCACTGCTGACAAGTTGAGGCTGGTCGGCTCATCCGCCCATG
>JAJXXI010000071.1:7539-9715 GCA_021781185.1 bacterium | reverse complement strand
CCCTTGCGGGCGGATGTCCATCAGACATCCAAAAGTCTTGCTTGGCCGCTGGTCCGAATTTCGGGGGGGGCAAGCTTAAGGTTCATTCGAGCAGGCATCAGCTCTGTGCCGGAGGGGCTTCGTTAATTACACCATTGAAGCCGACAAGGTGAGCGGGAATTTTCCTGCGGCAGAGCTGGTCGCCTCACGACACACTCAATCTTCCATCCTCGTTTTTTTCATCCGCACCTGCCTGCTCATGCGGCGGGCGGCTTTACTAAAAGTCGGAAGGGGTGTAAACAATAGCCATGAGCATCGTGCTCGACATTCCAAACAACATTCACAAGACGTTGCACGTCACGCCCGCCAGGGCGGAAGCACGGTTCAAGCTGGAACTGGCCGTGGCGCTTTACGCACAAAGCGCCTTGGGACTGGGCAAAGCGACGGAGCTCGCCGGCTTGAGCCGGTTGGATAATCAATGACATCCTGGCAGAACGCGGCATCCCCAGGCACTACGGCCAAAAGGAACTCGACGAAGACCTCGCGTATGCCCGCAGTCGTCAGTGACACCTCGGTCATCCATTGTCTCGCCGCCATTGGGCAGACGGAACTGTTGCGGTTTGAATTCGGAAAACTTTTCGTTCCGCCCACCGTCAGGCGCGGGCTTCATGCCCGGCCCAACCTGTCCGGCACGGCAGCGGCGGATTCGGCAAGCGACGCCGGATGGTTCGTCATTCAGCGGCCAGTCCCAGGCACGGTGTTGAATCAGTTGTTTGCCGATTTGGATTCCGGCGAAGCGGAGGCAATCGCCCTTGCGTGCGAACTCAAGCCAGCCATCGCGCTGGTGGATGAAACAGATGATCGTGTCGAGATCGGCCAACTCGGTCTTCCAAAAATCACGCCATCGGTTGACCGCTTGATGAAAGATTTTCATTCCGGCTTGAGCCGCGAACTTTACGACCAACTCATCGCCGGAGACTAAGATTGAAACCAAAAACCTTCATGCTCATCGCCGGGGAGCCGAGCGGGGATTTGCTCGCGGCAGAACTGGTGGCCGCGCTGCGCGAGCAATCCGCCCGGCTCCATCCGCCGGCCATCCCGCAATTCTTCGGGGCGGGCGGGGCGAAAATGGCGGCGACGGGCGTGGAGCTCACGTTTGACCTGACCCAGCACTCGGTCATCGGCATCACGGACGTGCTGAAGAACATTTTGAAATTCCGGCGGCTGTTCCACCAACTGCTCGCGCTGGCGATTGAGCGGAAGCCGGACGCGGTGATCGGCGTGGATTATGGCGGGTTCAACCTGCGCTTCGGCCACGCGATCAAGGAATATGTCCGCGACAATCCGTTCTCCCAGTGGAACCCCAAAATCATCCAGTTCGTCTCGCCGCAGGTTTGGGCTTCGCGACCGGGCCGCGCCAACCGGCTGGCGGCAGATTACGATCTGCTGCTGAGCATTTTTCCGTTTGAAAAGGCATGGTATGCGGAGCGCGTGCCGAAACTGCGCGTGGAATTTGTCGGGCATCCCATGCTCGGGAGATATGCGAATGACGATCTGCTTTCCACGCGCCGCAAGCCGGCAATTCGTAGCAGCCAAGCTAACGAGGCTCAAATTGGAAATCTGCCATCAGAAATCGGCAGCAAGCCAGAGCCTCTTCAAGCTGGCTGCCCCAAGATTTTACTTCTGCCCGGAAGCCGGAAGAGTGAATTGAAAAAACATCTGGAACCGATGCTTGGCGCGTTGAGGTTGATTCAAGCCAAATCGCCGCAGGTCCAGTCCACCATGGTATTGCCGAATCTCGCGCTGAAGGAACACGTGGACAAGTTGCCCGCCTTGCCGGTGAACTTGATCATTCAAATCGGGGAACTGCCCTGGGCGCTCGCCGAGGCGGACGTCGCCCTCGCCTCGACGGGAACGGTCACGATGGAGTGCGCGTTCTTCGGCGTGCCGACGGTGACGCTCTACAAGACCTCGTGGCTCACCTACCAGATCGCCCGGCGCATCGTGACGGTGAAATCGCTGACGATGCCGAACCTGCTGGCCGGCGAGGAGGTTTATCCTGAATTCATCCAGAAGGCCGCCACGCCGGAAAACATTTCAACCGCCGCGCTGGACCTCCTTCAAAACCTGGCACGCCGGATGAAAATCAAGTTGCAGCTTGAGCAAATCATCGCTTCGCTCGGCGAACCAGGCGCGC
>JAJXXI010000071.1:0-7529 GCA_021781185.1 bacterium | reverse complement strand
TGGCCATGAAAGACCTGACCAATCCGGGGTGGATCAAACTTAAGGGACTGCTGTTCCTGCTGACCGGGATTGTGGCCGGAGTGCTGGTCTTTCTGAACGACCCGCGCTGGCAGACTGGTGCGCTGCTGGCCGTGGCCGTCTGGAGTTTTTGCCGGGCTTACTATTTTGCGTTTTACGTCATTGAGAAATACGTGGACCCCAGCCACAAGTTTTCCGGGCTGATTTCGTTTGCGAAGTATTTGTTCAAGCGACAAAGGTGATTCTTCTTCATGCGGCAAACGCCCTCGAAAGTCACCTGCGCCTGCGACCCTCGGCTCGCAAGGACGCTCACCCCACCGAATATCCTGCCGGTTTTGACTTTCCGCGTTTTGCTCATTACCCTGCCGACATGGAATCACTCCACGCGCCATGGCGGATCGAATACATCCTCGGCCCCAAGCCCAAGCTCGATACGAGCCTGTTCACGCATATCGCCCAATCTTCCGACGATGAGGCGAACCTGGTCATCGCGCGTGATCGCGCCTGCTACGCGCTGCTGAATCGCTATCCCTACAACGGCGGCCACCTGATGGTGGTGCCTTACAAGGAAGTGGCCGATCTGCATGGATTGACGGATGAGGAACTGACCGATTTATGGAAACTGGCGCGGCGCTGCATCTCCGCGTTGACCGCCACAATGAAGCCGGACGGGTTCAACGTGGGTATCAATCTCGGCAAGGTCGCAGGCGCTGGGATTGAGGAGCATTTGCATGTCCATATTGTGCCCCGCTGGAACGGCGACACGAACTTCATGCCGGTCATCGCCGGCGCGGGCGTGCTGCCGCAGGCCTTGAACGAGGTGGCGGCGAAACTGCGGGCGGAACTGGCGAAGTGAAATTAATTTTAAAGCCACGGATGAAACACGGATTTTCTACACGAATTAATTCGTGAATTTCACGCTTGAACTGTCGCGGAGTCGCTTTCTGGGAGAGACCTTGACTTTATGCCTGTCCTCAACTATGACTTGGCAGCACAAAGCGGCAAATGAAATTTTTGGAATTCAAACGGAACATCTTTTTTTGTGCGTTCATTTGTGCAACTACCACGATGCTGGCGCAGGCCACTTTCCTTCCTTTTTCCAATCTTGGCCAGCCGTTCGGAGAGGCTGTCGGTGTCTGGAGTGGTTTGAGCCACGCCGCTTCTTTCACCACTGGTAATGCGGCATCTTCCCTTTTCAGTGTTTCCATTTCCATGGACCCTGCAAACCATATGGGCGGCTCTTTTCAAAGTTTTAATCTTTCACTTTGGAGTGACGTCAGCGGCTCGCCCGGCACTAATCTGGCAATGTTGTCCGGCAATAATTATCCTATCTACACTGGAATTTACGCTTACACAAACACATCCCCTTTGGTTCTATCGGCCAACACCACTTATTGGATTGTCGCCTCAAGTCCCGACTCCCTAAATGGCAACGCCTACGAATGGATTCTTACCTTCAGCCCAGCTACGGATCCCGGGGCGTTTTGGACAATGGGTGTGAGTAAATATAATCAAGGCAGTGGTTGGTATTCCATCGGTGACAGCGATTTTTTGCAATTCAGCGTTACGGTGACCAATCCGCAACCACCTGCGGTTTCCATTTCCAGGCCCATCGTCCTGACGTTTCCAACGGACGGATTTTCTTTCGTCCTGCAACAAAATTCCAATTTGACCACGACCAATTGGATCAATGTGACCAACGCGACTTTAAGCGGCATTATCAGCAATCAAAATGTCTTCATCGTGCCGCCCAACGGACAGCAAATGTTTTACCGGCTGGGCGTGCCATAATTTTCAAGTCCCCGAGTCCTGCGAACAGGCTTTGCGTTTTTGAAATCCGTGTTCCATCCGTGAAAATCCGTGACCAAATAATTCTTTGATTGTGCCCACCGAAACCCTCCATTACGAAAACGCGCGGTTCGCGCAGCAACTGTTCAATCACGAACCAAAAAACCTTCAGTCGCTGGAGACTGAACTCGGCGTCAAGGCGACGTCCCGGGAAGGCTGGATCAAGCTGGAAGGCACCACCGAAAACCTGGAACGCGCCAGACAGCTTTTCGCGTCGCTGGAAAGCATGTTGAAAGCGGGTTCGCCCGTGAAGAACCGCGACTTTGCGCACGCCTTGAACGTGGTGAAGCACGAGGGCGCGGCCACGCTCAAGGACCTGGTGGGCGACCGCGTGCAAACCCACGAACGCAAAGCCGGCGTCACGGCCAAGACGGTCGGCCAGAAAAAATACATCGAAGCCATCCGCAAGCACGACATCACGTTCGGCATCGGGCCGGCGGGCACGGGCAAAACGTATCTCGCGGTGGCCATGGCGCTCGCGGCGATGCGCGAAGGCGGGATTTCCCGGATTATTTTAACGCGCCCGGCGGTCGAGGCCGGCGAGGCGCTCGGATTTCTGCCCGGTGATCTTTATGAGAAGATCACCCCGTATCTGCGGCCGCTGCACGATGCGCTGCACGACATGCTGCCGGCCGAGGAAATCGCCCGGCACATGGAACGGGCGACGATCGAGATCGCGCCGCTGGCTTACATGCGCGGGCGGACGCTGAACAACGCCTTCATCATTCTGGACGAGGCGCAGAATTCCACGACCGAACAGATGCTGATGTTTCTGACGCGGCTGGGACATGGTTCCAAGGCGGTGATCACGGGCGACGAGACGCAGATTGACCTGCCAGCCCACAAGCATTCCGGGCTCGCCGAGGCGCATCGCGCGCTCAAGCACACAGAGGGCATCGCCATCATTGAGTTTTCCAAGCGCGACGTGGTGCGGCATCCGCTGGTGCAACGCATCATCGCGGCCTACGAACATCATCGCGGCACGGCCAAAACGGAAACGGAATGAACATCGTCATCGCCAACCGGCAGCGCACCAAAAGAATCAACTCGCGATGGCTCAAACAGATCGTGCAGGCGATTTTCTCCGATTTGGGAATTGAGGAGGCGGAACTCGGCATCAACCTGGTGGCCGCGCGCGAAATGGCCCTGATAAACGAAACCTTTCTCCAGCACGAAGGCTCGACGGATGTCATCACCTTTGACCACTCGGCTGCTGAATTCCGGACACCGGAAAGCGGGCACCAGCTTCATGGCGAACTGTTCATCTGTGTGGACGACGCCATCCAGCAGGCGAAGGACTTCAAGACCACCTGGCAGGCGGAGGTGGTCCGTTACGTCGTCCACGGTGTCCTGCATCTGCTCGGCCATGATGATTTGAAGCCGCATCTGCGCCGCAGGATGAAAAGGGAAGAGAACCGGCTGGTGCGCCGGCTGGAGGCTCGGTTTTCACTCGCGCAACTTTCGCGTGCGGGTAAAATTCGCGCGTGAGAAAGACGTTTTTAGCGCGCTGGCGAGCCAGCTTCCTGGCAGGATTGGCCGTCACGCTGCCGGCGCTGCTGACCATTGCAGTGGTCAAGTGGCTGTTCGGCACCATTTCCAGTTTTACCGACACGCTCCTGTTTTTTTTACCCTACCTCGTGGTGCCCAAGGAGGTTTACGTAAACGGACAATCCGCGCCGATGTTCTGGTATTGGAGCGTGCTGGCGCTGTTGCTGGCCATGGTGATGATCACGCTCGTCGGGCTGCTGGCGCGCTATTACATCGGCAAGCGTATCATTGCCTGGGTGGACTCGGTCATGATGAATGTGCCGTTTCTAAACCGGTTTTATGGCGCGATCAAGCAGGTGAACGAGGCGTTTTCGGGCAACAAACATTCGTTTAAAACCGTGGTGATGGTGGAGTTTCCACGCGAGGGAATGTATTCGGTCGGTTTTCTGACCAGCGAGCAGCGCAATGAGGTGCAGCAAAAGAGCTGGGAAAATGTCGTGGCGGTTTTCATTCCCACGACCCCCAACCCGACCTCCGGCTTTCTGGTGCTCGTGCCGGAAGACAAGGTGAAGAAGCTGGACATGAGCGTGGCGGACGGCATCAAATACATCGTCAGCCTCGGCTCCATCGCGCCGGGACATCACCCGCCCGTGATTGAATGATCGAATCCGTCACCGGCATCGTTCTCCGCACGCGTCCCCTCACCGAGACCAGCCTCATCGTCCACTGGCTCACGCCACAACTGGGCCGGCTGGCCACGGTGGCAAAAGGCGCCCGCCGCCCAAAATCGCCGTTGGCCGGCAAGCTGGATTTGTTTTACACCGCCGATTTTTCCTTCAGCCGCAGCCGCAGCTCAGATTTGCACAATCTTCGCGAAGTGAACCTTATTGGGACACACGCAGCCATCCGGAATGACCTTGCCCGGCTCCAGCAGGCGGCTTATGCGGCAGCATTTATCGAGCATTCCACGGAATCTGAAACCCCTTTGCCGGAAATTTATGGGTTAATGATGGATTTTCTAACCTGGCTGTGTGCCCAGCCAACCCGTCCGCAAAACATCCTCGCTCTGGAATTAAAATTGCTTTGTGAACTGGGTATGGAACCGGACCTGATCCAGACCAGCCTGACGCCGGGCGCGAAAAAGATCGCCACCGCCTTGCGGGAGAACTCTTGGACCGAAACGGCCCGGCTGAAGCTGAGTGCGGCACAAGTCGAAGAACTGGAGCAGTGGCTTCAGGGGTTTTTGATTTTTCATCTGGGCCGGTTGCCGCGCGGACGGGCGGCGGCCCTGGCTGTCGTTGTTTAAATGACATTGCCGGCAGGCGATTGAATAGAAATTTAGCGAATCCTGAATCCGAATGATTGCCAAACTGCCAAAGCGGTTCTCGAGCGTGCGAATGCAACTGGTGGCCAGCGTCTTTCTTTGGATCTCCCCCGCGTTCCTGCTCACCTTCCTCATCAACCAGCACTGGTTTTGGGATTCCGCGCCGGATTGGTTGCGGGTGTATGCGACCGACCTGCCGTGGGAAAGTTTTTTTGTGGGCGTGCTGGCGCTGATGGCGGCCTGGTATGGCGGGGAACATTTCATCCTGCGCCAGGTAAAAGCATTGACCCGCGCGGTGCTGCAACTGGCCCGGGGCGACTTGCGGGCGCGCTCAGGCTTGAAGGAGGTCGAGGGGGAGATCGGCCAACTGGCCCGGCAATTCGATGAAATGGCAGCGACCTTGCAGCAGCGCCAGCAGGAGCGCGACGAATCCGACCACAAACTGCTGAACAGCGCCATGCAGCAGACGGCCGTTTCGGCGGTGGGCCAATGCGCCTTGACGAACCGAAACCTGGAAGTCATTTACGAACAGGCCGTCTATCGCGTCGCAGAAATGTTCGCCGTCGAATACGCCATGCTTTTGGAGCGTCTGCCGGACGGGGAACTGCACCCGCTGGCCGTTTACGGTCTGGCTCCCGATGAAACCGGCAAGACCATTTCCATCAGTCAGCAGCGTTCGCAGATGTCCTGGGTGGCGGATACAGGCGAGGTGGCCATGGTGAACGACTGGAGCCGGGAAACCAGTTTCGGGCGTTCGCCGTTGCTGGATGAGCTGGGGGTGATGAGCGGCCTGGCGGTGGCCATTCCCTCGCGCGGCAAACCGTTTGGTGTGCTGGCCGTGCATTCAACGCATCGGCGGGAATTTTCGTCCGACGACATTCAATTTCTCCTGGCCGTCGCCAATGTCGTGGGCATGGCCACCGAGCGCATCAAGGCCGAGGCCGAGACGGAAAAGCTGGCGGCCTTCGTCAAGGAAAACCCCAACGCGGCCCTGGAACTGGCCGCCGATGGCACGGTGAATTATTTCAACGACGCCGCCGGGAAACTTGCGGCGAAGCTCGGGCTGAAACTTCCCCAGCAGATCCTGCCGGCGGCGGTCCGGGAAATCGTCACGGATTGCCTGGCTTACAACCGCAACCAGACCGGCGTGCAATCCAAGCTGGACGGGCACACTTTGTCGTGGTCTTTCCAGCCGCTGCCCGCCAGCGGCATCGTGCATTGCTACGGCGAAGACATCACGACGCGGCTGAACCTGGAGGCGCAACTGCTCCAGTCCGAAAAGATGAAAACCTTCGGGCAGTTTACGGCCGGCATCGCCCATGATTTCAACAACATGCTGACGATCATTCAGGGACATACCGGCAAACTGCTCACGGATGATTCCTTGCCGCGCGAAATCCGGGAATCCCTCTCGCAAGTCCATGCCGCCGGCGACCGGGCGGCGCAGCTCACGCGCCAACTCCTGCTCACCAGCCGGAAAACTGTCCTGCAGCTCAAGCCCACAGACCTCCGCGAAGTGGTCGGCAACACCACCCGGATGCTGCGACATCTGGTCGGCGAAACGATTGAACTCCGTTTCCAATCCGCAGAATCCCTGCCACCGGTGCTGGCCGACCAGAGCATGATTGAGCAGGTGGTCATGAATCTCGCCAGCAACGCGCGGGATGCCATGCCCGGCGGCGGCGTCCTGCTCATTGAAATCTCGGAAACCTTTGTGGGCGCGGAACACGCCAGATTACATCCCGAAGCCGCCCCGGGACATTATGTGAAACTACAGGTTACCGACAATGGTTGCGGCATGGATGAAGCCACGCGGATTCATATCTTTGAACCGTTTTTCACCACCAAAGATGTCGGCAAAGGCACCGGCCTCGGCCTCGCCACTGTTTTCAATATCGCGCGGCAGCACCAAGGCTGGGTCGAAGTGGAAAGCGTTCCCCATCGCGGCTCCACCTTCACCCTCTTTCTGCCCGCCCACACCGAACTGCAATTGGAGGTTCAGCCGGCGGCCCCGGCGGCTGGCTCAACGGTTGAGGTCGGCAATGAAACCGTCCTGATCGTCGAGGATGAAGAAATGTTGCGCGGCCTGGCCCGCGACATTCTCCGGGACTGCGGCTATCGCACTCTGGAAGCGGTTTCCGGTCGTCAGGCGTTGGAAATATGGCAGCAGCACGGCAGACATGTGGACCTGCTCCTCACCGACATGGTGATGCCCGAAGGCGTCTCCGGCGTTGAACTGGCCCGGCGACTCGTGGTCGAATCGCCAAAACTCAAGGTCGTCTTCATGAGCGGTTACACCAATGACGAAATCAGCCCTGAATTGCTCCAACAAAACAACGCCAGTTTCATCCAGAAACCTTATGGCCATGCGGAACTCGCCAAAGTGGTCCGCGATTGCCTCGACCAGTTTCCCGCCGACAACCTGGAGACCGCCGTGACCAATCCCTGATCCGGGGCGGACGACTTGACCCGAACCCGTCGGCGCGACCGCCCATTGCAAACGGCGACATTGAGCTGTCAGAACAATCAAAGCCGACTGTGGAGTGCTGCTCCTGCTGGTCAGCGCTTCGATTAAATTGTAAACTTTTCAAAAGGCCGCAATTTACCAGCCGGATCAAAATGAATTCAATGCCCGCCACTGCCACCGCCAGCCCGCCCGAACGGAAATCCGTCGTCATCATCAGCGATATTCACTACGCCGCTGACGCGGAGCGCGCCTGCGGCGACGACTATGAATTGCGCGCCATTCGTCATCCCCTGCTCCGCGCACTCGTAAGCATTTACCGGCACTATTTCTGGATGCGTCATCCGCTGGAACAAGGCCGGCAGCTCGACCGCTTTTTAAGCCGCA
>JAJXXI010000016.1 GCA_021781185.1 bacterium | reverse complement strand
GCTGAGTTATGCCCAGGGAAAAACCACCATCAAGCTGGCCGTGCCCCACCGCGAACGCGCTTGGTGGCGGCGTTTATGGGAGAAGATTTTGAGTCCTTTCCCCAACTGCAATGCAGTTGAAAACCGACCCGCCTTCACCAGCTAAATCACATGAAAAATTATCTCTCTACTGCATGGTTCCGGCTTAGGTATGCGGGGCAATCTCCAAGTAGGCGCTTTTCGCCGGTGCTGATCCACGAAAGCGGAGATTGAACTCCGGGCGTATTTCCCGAGCCTATCCCGCAAGCCGCCTGCTGGTTAGCGCCCAACAGGCCCTTATGGTGTCCCGGCTTCCGTCCGTCCTGCAACTGCTGCATGAGCTTTCAGGACGCCCGTCAACTAACCTCATATTCTCGCAAAGCACGCGAAAGGTGGGGAGGTCAGTCCCCCTGACCGCCAACATGTGATAAAGCCACCAGCGGCGTGCGTGGAGTGACGTGTCCTACCCACAACAACAATACGTCGTTGTCCGGCAGTTATGTTGCACTTAATCGTTTAAAATGGTGGGCACTGAGGGATTCGAACCCCCGACCTTCTCCGTGTAAAGGAGCAGCGCTACCACTGCGCCAAGCGCCCGAAAATTGGAAGTGGTGCCAGCGAGTGGAATCGAACCACTGACCTCGGGCTTATGAGTCCCACGCTCTAACCAACTGAGCTACGCTGGCCGCCAAAACGGCCCACCATTCTGCGAACATTTTGCTTGGTGTCAAACCGGGAATTGCGCCAGTCTTCTTTCGTGAGAAAGCTCCCGCGCCGTTTCTATGCCCGCGACACGTTGATTGTGGCCCAAGAATTGATCGGAAAACTCCTTGTTCACCGTAGTGACGGCCTTGAGCGCATTGGCAAAATCGTGGAAGTGGAGGCCTACCTCGGCGAACACGATCTCGCATCCCATTCATCAAAAGGGCTGACAGAACGCACCAAAACCATGTTCGGGCCGCCCGGTTATGCCTATGTCTATTTGATTTACGGCGTCCATCACTGCATGAACGTCGTGACGGAGCATGCCGGGCATGGCTCGGCAGTGCTGCTGCGAGCGCTTGAACCGGTGAAGGATATTGCCGCTCGCACCCAGGGGCCGGGACTGTTGTGTCGCGCCATGGCAATTGACCGGAGGCTAAACGCACATGATTTGCTGAGTGAAGAGTTTTTCATCGCCGAGCCGGATGGTTCCGCGCCGGTTGCCTTGGTCAAACGGCCAAGGATCGGCGTGGACTATGCAAAACATTGGGCCAAACGGCTGCTCCGGTTTAACCTGAAGGACAATCCGTTTGTTTCCCAGCCGTGAACGAAACAAATGGGCGGCAGCCAAGGCTGCCGCCCGGAATAGTTTTATTTCTTATATCGCCATCCGTCATTGCTTTTCGGGGGAGGGAGCATCTCTGCGCGAGGCCACGACCTGATCCACCAAGCCAAATTCCTTCGCTTCCTCGGGGGACATGAAATTGTCGCGGTCGCAGGCTTTTTCCACCACTTCATACGGCTGGCCGGAATGTTTGGACAGGATGGTGTTCAGCCGCTGCTTGAGCTTCAGCATATAATTCACGCGGATTTCCACGTCGCTCGCCTGGCCTTCCGCGCCGCCGAGAACTTGATGAATCATGATGTTGGCGTTCGGCAGGGCGAACCGCTTGCCCTTGGTGCCGCCGGCCAGCAACACCGCCCCCATGCTGGCCGCCTGGCCGATGCAGTAAGTGTTCACGTCGCAGGTCATATATTGCATCGTGTCGTAAATGGCCAGCCCGGCCGTAACACTGCCGCCGGGCGAATTGATATAAAAATGGATGTCCTTTTTCGGATCGTTCATCTGGAGGAACAACAACTGTGCGATGATGACGTTGGCGATGCCGTCGTCCACCGGCGTGCCGAGAAAGATGATGCGGTCAATTAAAAGGCGGGAAAAAATGTCAAACTGGCGCTCCCCGCGCGCCGTTTGTTCGATGACGGTCGGATACGGAATGATCGAATTGTTCATGGCGGAATAACTACTGCATTTTCACGCCAAGTAAAGGCGGGAAGTTGCCCCCAAGCATGTAGGCGGCTGCGGGTGAATTGGGAGGAAAAAGGATGATGAATGATTCAAGCCTGTGTTTGTCTGTGATCGCCGGCCGTTGCAAGCTGCCCCCAGATCAGGACAAACGCGCTGGCAAAATCCTCCGGTTGTTCCTTCGCCCACCGGGTCACTGCCGCCGGCGCAAACCATTCGCCCGCCTCGATTTCATCAGGATGCAGCACAAACGGGCCTTCGCTTTTACAGCGGTAAATCCAGCAAAATTCCCATCCAGTTTCCCGGCACGCATCAATTTTGAACACCCGGGCCGGGGGCTGGTTCACGTTCAATCCAATCTCCTCGCGCAATTCCCGCACCGCGCAGTCGTCATAATCCTCGCCAGTGTCCAGATGACCGGATGAGGACGAATCCCACTTGCCCCGGGCTGTGTCTTTTTTCATGGAGCGTTTCTGTAGAAAAACCTCCCCCCGGGAGTTGAACACGAGCACATGCACGGCCCGATGCCACAGGCCTTTCGCATGCACCTCGCGTCGCGGTGCCTGTCCGATCACCTCGTCCCGCTCGTTAACCACATCGAAGATTTCTTCACTCATAAAAGACGGCTGAAGTTAACGGGTTGCGGGAAAATGTTCCCGCATTTTCTCATGCAAAACTTCACTTGAAGCTGAATCCATAAAACCGTTGCCGGAAAACGCGTGGGATTGACTCTCAACTCCCTTCTGAGCGGCAATCTATTTTGTCCGCTGGTCGCTGACGAGCTTTTTTCAGAATCGTGGAGTCCTGATGCAAGCGGTTGGTTTGCAATGAATTTTCGGGTCATATTTCCATTGCCAGAATCGTCACCACGAATTAACTTAAACGTCATAATTAAATCTATCATGTCGAACGCTGCTAAAGATTCATCGTCGGCAAACGATTTGCTCAAAAACTCATCGCTCTATCGCGAATTCCAGGCGGAACGCGAGGAGATTCTCCGGCACAAGTGGATTGAGTCGGAAAAGGCAGGCCACGATATCGGTTTCGAGCGGGCCCTCACGGATTGGATCATCAAACACCGGGCCTCGTGGCGGAAGTCCCGCCAGTCAAACGCCACCAATTAAAATCAACCGTTCCTTTAACGCCGCCCTGCGAGGAGGCCAAGGAAAAATGAAAATAGAAGCTGCTACGCGAACCTGCCCCGCCCGCCGGGAGCGGCTCGCGTTTTTTTATGCCTGATCCCGCCGTCATTCTTGATGCCAGCGCCATCCACCGGGCGTTGACACGCATCGCCCATGAGATCGCCGAGCGGAATGAGTGCAGCTCCGAGGTGGCGCTGGTGGGTATTCCCGTAGGCGGCGACCATCTGGCGGCCCGGCTCGCAGCAATTCTTTCAGGCGTCTGGGGCCATGCGGTGCCGGTTGGCATTCTTGACGTGACGATGCACCGCGACGATCTGTCGGACCGCATCGCGCCGGCGATGCACCCCACCGAAATACCATTCGATGTCACCGGCAAAACCGTGGTGCTGGTGGATGACGTGCTGTTCAGCGGCCGCACCACGCGCGCGGCGATGGATGCGCTGAACGATTTCGGTCGTCCCCAAAAAATCCAGCTCGCAGTGCTGGTTGACCGCGGCCATCGCGAGCTGCCCATCAAGGCGGATTTTGTCGGCAAAAACGTGCCCACCTCCCTTGATGAGAAAATTGCCCTGCGGCTCACCGAGGCCGGGGCGGCGAAGGATGAGGTTGTTTTGAAAAAGCAATGAGCTGGACCAAGAAACACCTGCTGGATATCGAGTCGCTCACGGCGGAGGAGATCATCACCGTGCTGGACACGGCGCGCGGCTTCAAGGCCGTTGGCGAGCGCGCCATTAAAAAGGTGCCGGCATTGCGCGGCAAAACCGTTGTGAACCTGTTCGTCGAGCCGTCCACGCGGACGCGCATCAGCTTTGAACTGGCGGCCCAGCGGTTGTCCGCCGACATTGTCAATTTCTCCGCCGAAGCGTCGTCCTTCAAAAAAGGCGAGACGCTGAAGGACACCGCGCTGAACCTGCAGGCGCTCAACGCGGATTTCATCATCATCCGCCACAGTGCCAGCGGTGCCCCGCATTTCCTGTCGCGCGTGCTGGACGCCCACGTCATCAATGCCGGCGACGGCGCGCACGAGCATCCCACGCAGGCGTTGCTTGATACCTTCACCATTCGGGAGAAAAAGGGTCGCATTGCCGGCCTGAACGTGACGATCCTTGGCGATATTCTTTACAGCCGCGTCGCGCGTTCCGATATTTGGGCGCTCACCAAACTGGGGGCAAACGTCACGCTCTGCGGCCCGTCAACCCTGGTGCCAAAAACCTTCGAGCAAATGGGCTGTCGCGTGACTCATGACATGGATGAAGCCATTCGCAATGCGGATGTCATCAATCTTCTCCGCATCCAGCACGAGCGCCAGCGCAAGACCATGTTCCCTAGCATCGGCGAATATGCGCAACTGTTTGGATTGAATCAGGCGCGTCTGGCCAGGACCAAACCTGATGCGATCATCATGCATCCCGGCCCGATCAATCGCGGGGTGGAAATTGACAGCCAGATTGCCGACTGTGGACGCTCGGTGATTCTGGAGCAGGTCACCAACGGCCTTGCGGTGCGCATGGCGGTTCTGTTCTTGGTCAATGGTGGAAAAGCCCTGACAGAGACAGCGCAGTAAAACCGTCACTTCTTTTTCCAGAAAATCAGGAGCAAGCCAAAGAGGCCCAGGCCAATGCCGGTCAGATAAAGCTTCAGCGCCGCTTCCACCGGCGCTCCCACCAGGACCAGTCTCAAGCGTGAAGCAAGCGAGTTGGCCACATCATGTCCTTTGACCATCAGCAGCACGCTGAAAACAATGCAAATGACGCCGACACCCTTGCGCATGGCGGTCAATACGTTCCACCACCGGTCAACCCGTTCACGATGGCGATGCCGGAGGAAGTGCCCAGCCGGGTTGCGCCAGCCTCGATCATTGCCAGCGCGGTCTGGGCGTCACGCACCCCGCCGGAGGCTTTCACGCCGAACTTGGGGCCGACAGTTTCGCGCATCAGCCTGACATCATTCTCGGTTGCTCCCGCAGTGCTGAAGCCGGTGGAGGTCTTCACAAAATGTGCGCCGCTTTCCACCACCAGCCGGCAGGCGCGGACTTTTTCCTCGTCCGTCAGCAAACACGTTTCCAAAATGACTTTCACCGTGCGCTCATCGGCGGCTTCAGCCACGTCAATCAACTCGCGCAAAACGTATTTGTCGTCGCCCGCCTTGAGCCGGGCGATGTTCAGCACGACGTCAATCTCATGAGCCCCGTCGTCCACGGCAACCTCGGTCTCAAAACGCTTTGCATCCCCCGCCATCGCTCCGAGCGGAAAACCCACCACACTGGCTACCTTCACTTCCGATCCTTCCAGAAAATGCCGGGCGGCGGACACCCACGAACCGTTGACGCACACCGAGAAAAATTTATGTTCGCGGGCCTCGGCGCAAAGCGTTTCAATCTGGCCGAGCGAGGCGTCCGGCTTGAGCAGGGTGTGGTCTATGAAGGCGGCGAGTTGTTCGGGGGAAAAGGCGATAGCCATAAGCCGGAAGTTAGACCTGGAGCAAACTGATCTGCTTGTTTTCCCGCGTGGCCGCCTCGCCGAGGGTTTGGGTGTGGCGTTTGCGGCGCTCGATGATGTTCTTGTCGAGCAGCGGGTCGTAGGGCACGGGATATTTTCCGTCGTAACAGGCCATGCAGAAATTGGCCGCCGGCTGGCTGGTTGCCTTGACCATGCCGTCCTGCGACAGGTAGTGCAGCGAATCGGCGTTCAGGTATTTGCGGATTTCGTCCACAGTGTTGTTCGCCGCCATCAGCTTGCTGCGGTCGGGAAAATCAATGCCGTAAACACAGGGGTTTTGGTGTGGCGGGCAACTGACGGCGACATGGACCTCCGCCGCGCCGGCTTCCTTGAGCGTTTTCACGCGCGACCGGCACGTCGTGCCGCGCACGATGGAGTCGTCCACGATGACGACGCGTTTGTCCTTCACGAGCGATTCGATGAGGTTGAGCTTTACGCGCACGTTAAAATCGCGGATGAGCTGCGTGGGCTGCAAAAAGCTGCGGCCGACATAGTGGTTGCGGATGAACGCCATTTCGTAGGGAATGCCGGATTGTTCCGAATAACCCATCGCCGCGCAGACACCGCTGTCGGGCACGGGAATGACAAGATCGGCTTTCACGTTGTGCTCACGGGCGAGCTGACGGCCCATTTCCTTGCGCACCTCATAGACGCTGTGCCCGTTGAGGATGCTGTCCGGCCGCGCAAAATAGACGTATTCAAAAATGCAAAAAGCGCGCTTCTGATGATCTGGAAAGGCGGCGATGCTGGTGAGTCCCTGGTCGTTGATGATGACAATTTCGCCCGGCTCGACGTCCCGGACAAATTCCGCGTGGATCAAATCAAACGCCGTGGTTTCACTGGACAGAATCCACGCGCCGTTCGCCGTGCGGCCAATCGAGAGCGGACGGAAACCATGCGGATCCCGCGCGCCGATAAGCTCCTTTTCGGTCATGATGACCAGTGAATACGCGCCTTCGATGCGGCGGATGGTGTTGACCAGCGAACTGGGCATGCCGCCGTTCTGCGGCTGCGCGAGCATCATGATGATGATTTCGCTGTCCACGGTGGTCTGGAAAACCAGGCCGCGCTCTTCGAGCTCCTCGCGCAGGCTGGCAGCGTTGGTCAGGTTGCCGTTGTGGGCTACGGCGATCTGGCCGCGAGCACAGTCCACGGTGAGCGGCTGGGCGTTGCGGAGTGAGGAGGAGCCGGTTGTGGAATAGCGCGTATGGCCGATGGCCATGTTGCCGACCAGGTCGTGCAACGTCTTGGGGTCGGTGAAGATCTGCGGCACGAGTCCCATGCCGTGGTGCTTGTAAAACTTTCCCTCGTGGCAGGTGACGATGCCGGCGCTTTCCTGCCCGCGATGTTGCAGGGCGTAAAGTCCGTAGTAGGCAAGTTCAGAAGCGTTCGGGTGACCGAAAACGCCGAAAACTCCGCAGTAATGTTTGGGATAGTGGGTTGGTTTTTGCATCGCGCGCGCCGCTGAATTTGACCAGACGAAGGCCTTTCAGGCAAGCTGGAACCGCCGGAGGAAAAAGATCGGGCGCTGCATGATTTTGCCGCCAAACCTTGCGGCAGGACCGGAGCGCCAAGCGGCGAAATTCATTCAACCATGCCTCGCCGACGGCAATGTTTGTGGCCGGCGCGGATACAATCATTTAACCGCCAGTTTTGCCGCCACTTCCTCGATCCAGTCGTTGCCCGGCAGCGCGTAGGGACGGAATGTTTCCAAACTGCCTTCCCGTTCGTTGAACAGCACGGCGCGGTGCAGGCCGAGCGTGGCGGCGTCCGGCGCATCAATCAGGCTGGCGGAATCGCCGGCGCTCATCTGGAACGCCACGCGCATTTCAATTTCGCCCAGCGTCTTGCGGCCAAGGAAGCGGTTGACGTTGCCATAAGAGTCGCAGGTGAGAATCACATGGAGGCCATGCGCCGGACCGTTGCTGATGAGTTCCTGCAGCGCGGCGGCGGGTGTGGCTTCCGCCGGACTGGCGGAAAAGCTGAATTCATCCTCCTGCCGGAGCTTCTTGAAGTTTTGCAGGTCATGCACCAGCACAAAAATTTCCGGCCCGGCCGCCTCGTTTTCCAGCCGGCGCTTCAGTTCAGCCGTCAAGGTGCCCATGACCTCGGGCAGGCTGGCGTTGCCAGCTTGAACGACCGTTTGCGGCACGGCTTTGACGACGCGTTGAAAGATATCAAGCTGCGGATTTCCGGCGGCCAGGTTGTGGAGGATGAAAAATTTCGCCCCGTCCTTTGCGTGCTGCGCGGCGAGGGAAACGACCGCAACCGACAAAACGGTCAGCATCCGTTCGTCGCCCTGACCGACGACGAGCAGGTTGGACGCGCTCTGCCGGCGAAAAACCGCTTCCGTCGGCCCCTTGATGGAATTCGGCGCGCCCAGCCAGATGCGTGGCCTGGCCTCCGGCGCGGCCAGTCGCCCGGCCCAATCAGCGAGGGATTTTTTCAGGATTAAATTTCCCCGCACATCCGCCGGTGCGTTGCCTTCAAACACAACCGGCCCGGGATAATCTTGGCCGGAATTGTCCGCCTGCGTTCGCACCTGGGCGAGATACGCTTCCCGTGTCCGGTCAGAAAGCCAGACGGCCTGGAACGGGCTGTTGCCTTCGATTGAGCCGGCGGTGTCGTTGTAGATTCCCTCGCCGGGACGTGACAAGAGGCGTGGCGCGGGATTGTCCTGGTCCATGATCAGGTAGGCATCGGCCTCGTTGCACTGGAGCGCGATGCGGATGACCATCTGGCCGATCGTCGCCCGCGCCAGCGTGTAGGCGCCGCCGAGCGTCTGCGAGCCGAGGATGACGTGGATGCCGAAGGCGCGGCCTTGTCGCACAATGCGGTCCAGCAGCACGGCCGCATTTTGCGAGACGCGGTCTTCCTCCACGAAAAATTCCTGAAACTCGTCAATCATCAGCAGCACCCGTGGCATCGGTTCGCCAGCCGGCTGCACGGACCGTTTGTAGCCGGCGAGATCCTGCGCGCCCGCTTTGCGGAAGAGGTCGCCGCGCCGGCGCAATTCCTCGTCCACGCGCTGCAGCACGCTCAGGCCGAACGCGCGGTCGCTCTCGATGGCCACTACTTTTGCATGGGGCAGGCGGTGGTTGCCGTAGCACTTGAACTCAACGCCCTTTTTGAAATCCACGAGGTAAAATTCCACCTGCGCCGGGCTGCACCGCAGCGCCAGATTCGTGATGATGATGTGGAACAGCGTGGATTTTCCGGAACCGGTCTTGCCCGCGATGAGCGCGTGCTGGCGCGTGTCCCGCCCGATGGCGAGATGCTGCAGCTTCGTCGCGCCGGAACGCCCGATGGGCACGCGCAATTCCTCGGTGGTTTCGCCGGTCCAGATTTCCGCCGCCGCCGGGGCGATCTGCGCAAACGGCACCTCCACGCGGTTGGCGTTGATGCCGCTCCTGCCAATTTGATGCAGCAATTGCGTGGTGAACTCCGCCGCCGGCATCGAATCCAGTGTCACGCGGGTTCCCGCCGCGTGCCAGCCGGACAGTTCAAAACCTTTTTCCGCGCGTGTCAGGCAGACGCTTTGAACGCGCAATTCATCCGGCACAAAATCCTGCGGCGCCGCGTTGCGCTGATCCCACTGGATGAGCGTGAAAACACCGCAGCGCGCGCCGTTGGCGGCGATGTTCCGCAGCCGCTTCGCCGCCGTTTCGCTGAAGTTCACCGGGAACGACGCGATGACGAGGAAGTGATATTTCTCCGCGATGCTGCCGGCTTCCGCGTTGTATTCCGTGATGGTGGCGTATTCGTTGCGGAGATACATCTGGATGATTTTTTCCATGTGCTCGCTCAGCTCCGCGAGCTTTTCCTCGAACTGCGCGCTTTGCGTCCAGATGCGGCTGTTGATGGTGCTCGACTCGTAATCCGCCAGGTGCATCAGCGCGGCAAAATTCTGGCCCAGCCCGACGGGATCGAAAATCGTGAACTCCAGCCGGCCGGGCGGCGTCGTGGCCAGCAGCCGCAGGATGATGTTGTTGATCGCGCCCACCGCCTCGTCACCGCCGTCCTGGCCGGTTTCAAACAACAACGAGCCTTGCCGGGGATGTGTCAGCAGCAGCGGCAGCGAGAGCGATCCGGCACCCGGCAGGGCCAGCCGT
>JAJXXI010000454.1 GCA_021781185.1 bacterium | reverse complement strand
AATGATCGCGGCGGTCAAAACCGTTTGCCCCATTGATCCGTCGGCAATCATCGAGGGCCGCGCCGCGCACGGCGGCATCATCCGGCCCGCATTGAATCCGCAGGAGCGACCCGACTGGCCGGAGGCGTTTTATCTCATCACCCAAAAATCGCGGCAGGGCTACACGCTCGAATCGCCGTCAGATTTTCCACTCGTCACGCGGGTGAACGCACTTGTCACTGCCGTGAACGCAGCGACGGCAGAGACGGCTGGATGATTGGATGGATGGATAATGGCACCGGGCTGCGGGCGAAGACTCATCCATTTATCCAATCATCCCCAAGCCCACCGGATCCGTCTTTTTATCCACGCCCGTCCATGGTTTAATTTTCGCACATGAGCAAACCGGCCAAATCGCAGTGGGACTTCGGTGAACTGTTCCCCCCGGAACAAGCGCGCAAGGTTTTGTCCGTCTGGGAACTGACGTCGGACATCAAACGGCTGCTGGAAAAGCAGATCGGCTCGGTCTGGGTCGGCGGCGAGATCACGAATCTCCGGGCGCAAAGTTCCGGGCACGTGTATTTCACACTCAAGGATGTCGCGGCGCAGTTGAGCTGCGTGCTGTTTCGCGGGACGGCGGCGGCGCAGCGGGAATTGCTCGCGGATGGCCAGAAGGTGCTGCTGCAAGGCGAGGTGACGGTTTATGAGGCGCGCGGGCAATACCAGCTCATCGTCCGCGCGGTCGAGGTGCAAGGCATTGGCGCACTCCAGGCGGCCTTTGACAAGTTGAAGGCGAAGCTGGCGGCGGAAGGCTTGTTCGCGCCGGAACGGAAGCGATCCCTGCCCCGGTTTCCGCAGCAGATCGGCCTGGTGACTTCACCGACGGGCGCGGCGATCCGCGATGTGCTGCATGTCATCCGGCGGCGAAACCCGGCGCTGGAAATCGTTCTCGCGCCCTGCCGCGTGCAGGGGGACGGCGCGGCACGGGAAATTGCCGAGGCCATCCGGCGGCTGAATGAATTTAATTCCGGCAGCAGCCGAGGTGACGTGGCTCAAACTTCAAAACCGGAAACAGGTGAGAGCCGCCGCACGTCGGCTGCCACGGCAAAACTAGATTTGATTCTCATTACGCGGGGCGGCGGGTCGCTGGAGGATTTGTGGGCGTTTAATGAGGAACCGGTGGCGCGGGCGATTTTTGAATCGGCGTTGCCGGTCGTTTCGGCGGTCGGGCACGAGATTGATTTCACCATCGCGGATTTTGTGGCGGACGTGCGGGCAGCGACGCCCAGCGCGGCGGCGGAAATCATCACGGAAGATGTCTTCGCCAGCCGCGAGTTTGTGGCGGATGCGATGGCATTGATGCGTTTGCAGGTGCAACGCCGGCTGACGAACGAAACGGAGGATTTTCAGTCGCTGGCCGGAAGGCTCGCCCGGCTGCATCCGCGCCGGCGGTTGAATGATTCGTTGCAACGGCTGGATGATTTGCAGTCCGGCCTGATGCGGAGCCTGAAGTCTGCGACCCGCTCACGCACCTTGGTGTTTGAAAGTCTGGCGGGCCGGATTTTGCGGGTGAAACCGTTGCTGGCCTTGAAAACCCGGCGCGAGGCCGTGCGCCAACTGGAACGCCGGCTGAATTTGCTCGGACCGGAGCAGGTGCTGGCGCGCGGCTATTCGATCACGACCGACGCGGCGACCGGCCAGGTTTTGCGCGAAGCCGCGAAAGTCTCGGCCGGACAGGCATTAAAGACGCGGCTGGCGAACGGGGAAATTTTCAGCCGGGCGGAAAAGTAACCGCCCCGTCTCTACGCTGGACGCGGATAAGGCTTTTTCCTATTGTTTTCGGATGTCAAAACCAGCGAAGGCCGGTGACACGGCCAAGGGAAGTTTGCCGTTTGAAGAGGCCGTCAATAAGCTTGAGGGCATTGTCGAGGCCATGGAAGCGGATGATCTGCCGCTCGAAACCTTGCTGGCGCGTTATGAAGAAGGTGCCCGACTGGTGAAAATCTGCCAGGAAAAGCTCGCGGAAGCGGAAGTGAAGATCCAGCAATTGGAAAAGAATGCGGCGGGCGAATTGAAGCTCAAGCCGCTGGACCTGCCGGAAGAAGCATAAAATATGAGTCGTTACTTGGACATGGTGGACGGACCGGAGCATGTGAAAATGCTTTCGGTGCCGCAATTGCAGGAACTCGCCGGTGAAATCCGCTCTGAATTGATCGAAGGATTGGCCAAGGGCGGCGGCCATGTCGGCCCCAACCTCGGCGTGGTGGAGCTTTCCATCGCCCTGCACAAGGTTTTCACCACGCCCAAGGACAAATTTGTCTGGGACGTGAGCCATCAGGTGTATGTCCACAAAATTTTGACCGGGCGCAAAATCCGTTTCCGCACCATCCGCCAGACCGGCGGCCTGAACGGCTTTGCGTTGCGGACGGAGAGCGAACACGACTGTTTTGGTGCCGGCCACGCGGGCACGGCATTGTCCGCCGCGCTCGGCATGGCGGCGGCGCGTGACCAGCACGGCACGGATGAAAACGTCGTCTGCATCTTCGGCGACGCGGCGCTGACCAACGGCATCTCCTTTGAAGCGCTGAACAACATCGGCCACACGACGAAAAAGTTCATCGGCATCCTCAATGACAACGAATGGAGCATCGCCAAGAACGTCGGCGCGATTTCCGGCTACCTGAACAAGCTTATTACCAATCCGCGCTACAACCAGATTTCAAAGGATTTTGAAGGATTCGTCCGCCGCCTGCCCAAGGGCGAACTGGCGCTGAAACTGGCCCACCGCGCCGAGGGTGGCCTCAAGGGTGCGCTGACCGGCGTGGGTTTGCAGCCCACCACCAGCCTGGTGGAATCCGACGGACGCGGCGGCCACGGTTCGCCCGTGCTGTTTGAGGAAATGGGCATGCGCTATCTCGGCCCGATTGACGGCCACGATTTGCCGCTGCTCATCAGCACGCTGGAATTCGCCAAAACGTGCGACCACCCGATTGTCATTCACGTGCTGACGCAGAAGGGCAAAGGTTTTGAAGCCGCGCTGAAGCAGCCGGAAAAATTTCACGGTCTCGGACCCTACAACGCCCAGACGGGCGAAACGGCCCCGGCCCGGCCCGGCACCCCGCCCATGTATCAGGACGTCATGGGCCAAACGGTGGTGAAGCTCGCGAAAAACAACGCGGCCATCGTCGGCATCACGGCAGCCATGCCCAGCGGCACAGGCATGAAACATCTCGAAAAGGCGATGCCGGATCGTTATTACGACGTGGGCATCGCGGAAGAGCATGGCGTCATTTTCGCCGCCGGCATGGCGACGATGGGGCTGCGTCCGGTGGTGGCAATCTATTCCAGCTTCCTCCAGCGGGCCTACGACTGCATTCATCACGACGTCTGCCTCCAGGATTTGCCGGTGACTTTCTGCATGGACCGCGCCGGTCTCTCGGCCAATGACGGCCCGACGCATCACGGCATCTTCGACATTTCCTACCTGCGCTGTTTTCCGAACGTCGTTGCCATGGCCCCGGCCAACGAGGACGAGCTGGCGGACATGATGTTCACGGCCACCAAAGTGAATCATCCGACCTTCATCCGCTACCCGCGCGGCACGGCCGAAGGGGTGCCGGTAAAAGATGAACCGCAACTGATCGGGGTTGGCAAAGCACTGGTGCAGCAAAACTTCGCCGGCAACGGCAAACAGAAAGTGGCGCTGTTCGGTCTCGGACCGATGAATGCCATCGCCCGCCGGGCGGCCACGCTGCTCGCGGCGGACGGTTTCGACGTCGCGGTCATCAATCCGCGTTTCACCAAGCCGATTGATGCCGAAGTCCACGAGAAATTCGGCCGCGAGGCGGAATTGATTGTGACGCTGGAAGACCATGTTCTCATGGGGGGCTACGGCTCGGCGGTGCTGGAATTATTCAGCGAGAAGGCCGTGACCACACCGGTCGTGCGGATTGGCTGGCCCGACCAGTTCATCGAACACGCCAGCACGCAGGACGAACTGCGCGCGAAATACGGCCTGTCCGTTGAAAACACGGTTGCGCAGGTAAAAGCCCGTTTGGGAGATTCACCGGCGGGAGCCTCCAAGCTCGTTGGAATGGCCTGAAGGTCAGTTTTCCGCCGGCCCGGATTGACCCGGGGCGGGAAACGCCTGATCCAGCCGGCAACGCACTGTCTGAATCAGTTTGTCAGGATGATAGGGCTTTTGCAGAAAATTAAACCCATCACTCAAGGAGATATCCGGGCAGACGGTATCCACGCTGTAACCGGTGGTATAAACCACTTTCAGGTCCGGGGTTTCAGCCAGAATTTTTTCCACCAGTTCGCGGCCGGAGACTTTCCCCGGCATCATCATGTCGGTCAGGATCAGGTCGATTTTCGTGCGCTGCTGGTCCCAGACGGCCAGTGCTTCGGCGCCGGAAGCCGCTTCGAGAACGCAATAGCCCTGTCGCTGCAAAACCATCCGGGTCAGTGAGCGCAGGGCGGATTCATCTTCCACGAGCAGGATGGTTTCCGTTCCCCCAACGACAACAGCCTTCATCGTGGAGGATGAAGCCAGGCCGGGTTGCATGGCGAGCATCGGCAAAAACACCGTGAAAGTGGCGCCCTGTCCCACGGTGCTCTCCACTTCGGTCCAGCCGCCATGCTGATTCACCACGCCATAGACGGTGGCCAGACCGAGGCCGGTGCCTTTGCCGACTTCCTTAGTGGTAAAAAACGGCTCAAATATACGTGGCAAAATCTCGGGGGCGATGCCGGAGCCATTGTCCACCACACTGATGCTGGCGAACATTCCGGGCCGCGCCTTGGGATTGCGCCGGCAATCTTCCGCTTTGATCTCCATGCCGGCCGTTTGCATCAACAACCGGCCGCCTTGCGGCATGGCGTCGCGGGCGTTCAACGCCAGGTTCAAGATCACCATTTCAATCATGACCGGGTCGGCATGGGTGAACAAGGGGACGCCGACGGTCTGGATCTCCATCGCGATGTTCTCGCCGAGCAGCCGGTGCAGCATCGAACCGAGCTGGGTGACCAGTTCGTTCAAGTCCAAGGAGCGCGGCTGGAGCAGTTTTTTCCGGCTGAACATCAGCATTTGCGAGGTCAGCGTGGCGGCGCGTTCGGCGGCCACATCAATCTCATGCAAGGCCTCCTTCACGCCGTCCTTCGGCGGGATTTCCATTTTCAGGTATTGCACATAGCCGCGGATGACCGTGAGCAGATTGTTGAAATCATGGGCGATGCCGCCGGCAAGCTGGCCCACCGCCTCCATTTTTTGCGACTGCCGCAGGGACTCTTCCGCGTGGGCGCGTTCCGCCATTTCAACTTTCAACTGTTCGTTGGCGGCATGCAGTTCCTGCGTCCGGCCGGCCACCATCTTTTCCAGTTGATCCATCCGGGCCCGGGCTTCCAACGCCAGCCGCCATTTCTCGGTCAGCGCATGCGCCAATTGCAGCACTTCGACGGTATCAAACGGTTTTTTAAGGATGACCAGGCGGTCGCTATGACCGAGTTTTTCGATGATCTGCTCCCACGAATAATCGGAGTAGGCGGTGCAGATGACGATTTGCATGTCAGCATCGCTCTGAAAAATGCGGGCGGCGGTCTCGATGCCATTCCAGCCCCGCGTCATGCGCACATCCACAAATGCCAGCGCATACGGGCTGCCGGCAGTCTGGGCTTTGCGCACCAGGACGAGGCCCTCTTCCCCGCTGTGGGCCGAATCCACCTCAAAGCCGGCAGGTTGAACCCGGCGCGGCGTCTCGCCAAACAGCTCCGCCCCGGCCCGGTCCAAACCAGCGGAAAGCTCATCCGGACCTTTCAAAATTTTCCTGAAATCGGCGTGAATCGCGGGATTGTCATCAATCACCAGAATGCGATTTTTGCTGGGAAACGCGGAATCAGTCATACGTCAGTCTTTGGCGGTTGCAGTGGCAGTTCAAGGTCAAAAGTTGCTCCTCGCCCAAGCCCTTCACTGCGGACGGTCAGAACACCCCCCAGTTCCCGGGCCGCGAGAGCGCCGCTGTGCAGGCCAAAACCGTGGCCGCTGCGGCGCGTGGTGAACCCATGGTTGAAAATCCGGCCCAGGTTTTCCGGTGGAATCCCGATGCCATTGTCCTCCACCGTGATTCGCACTCCGGTTGCCGTCCGGGAAACCTTCACCGTCACCTGCTTGTCCGGCCGGCCCGATTCCTCGCACGCATACTTCGCGTTCCGGATCAAATTTACGAGTATTTGCAGCACCTTGTGTTTCTCGATGGTCACCGGCGGCACCTCGGCGTATTCCCGGACCAGTGCCACCTCATGACGGGCCAGCGCGCCGGCGTTCATGCGCAGGGCGTCCTCCACCAGACCGGTGATCTCGACGGTTTCCGCAATGCCGGAAACTTTTGCGTAGCCCTGTTGCATCGCCACAATGTCCTTGATGTGCTCGATGTTCTTCCGCAGCAGCTCCAGTTCCTCGATGGCCCGCTGTTGTTCCCGGTTCAGTTGGGCGGCCAGTTGGCTCAAATATCCGGGCAGTTGCCGGCCTTTGGGATCGCCCGTCATGAATGCGCCCAGATCCGTCGCGTGTTCGTTGAGCAGCCTGACCACCTTGTCCAGATAGGAAACCCGCGATTTCCGGGCGCCTTCCGCGACCAGTGCCGCCGAGACATTGACGCTGTTGAGCACGTTGCCCACGTTGTGCAGGACGTTCGAGGCCACTTCCGCCATGCCCGCCTGCCGCGAAATTTCCAGCAGTTGCCGGTGGACGCGCTCCACTTCCAGTTGAATCTGCTTGCGCTCCTCGATTTCGCCCTCGAGTGCACGGGTCCGCTCCTTCAAGGCAACGGCGGTATGCTTGTGCTGTTCCATTTCGCGCTGAAGCGAAGCGACAGCGGCAGCCAGTTCCGACGTCCGATGGTTCACTTCGGCTTCCAAGCGGTCACGGGCCGCCTGCAACTCCCGCGACCGGGTCCGCAGATGCCGGACACGCCACCCATAAATGCCGCCGAGCAGGGCCAGCACCAGCCCGGCTTCAACCAGGTAAAACCAGACAGTCTGATAAAAGTGCGGCAGCAATTTGATCGTCAGCGAATCCCCCTTCCGGTTCCAAACACCATCGGCGTTGGCGGCGATCACATGCAGCGTGTAAACGCCCGGCTTGAGGTTGTTGTAGATGGCGGCCCGCGGTTCCCGCGTTTCCAGCCAATCGGTGTCGTAACCTTTGAGTTGATACCGGCACGGCAACTCTTGCGGCGCGATGAAACTCAACACGCTGAAGGTGAACTCAATCTCATCTTTGCCGGGCGGCAACACGACGGGCCCGCTCCGGGACACTTCGCGGCCGTTGACGAGCAGGCGGTCAATATGCACGGGCGGCGCGAGCGGATTGGCCGGAATATTCGTGGGATCAATCATCACCACTCCCCAAGGACTGGGAAACCAGATGCGGCCGTCCAGCGTCCGGCAGCCGGAATTCTCCTGATCGGTCCGATCTGTGGATTTTACGGATTCCAAGCCATCATAGAGGACGGTTTGAATCTGGTTGGTCTGGCCATCGGCAAAATCATCCAGATTCCGGCGGCTGACCCGCAGAAAACCGTGTCCGGTGGAGATCCAAAAATCACCATGCAGATCGGGGACGATGGCATCCACCGCATCCTCGTGATGATCCTTCTCCAGCGGTATGTTCGCCAGCTTGCCGTCCTTGATCCGCGTCAAGCCGCCCACAGAACCGGCCCACATGCAACCATCTGCATCTTCGCAGAGACACAGGACATCCGCATTCGGCAGACCATCCAAAACCGACCAGCTTCTGAAACGTCCGTTCTGAATGCGAAAGATGCCGTCCTTGCTGGCCACCCAGATTGCCCCGTCCCGGGCCACGCAGAGGTTGTTGATCCAGTAAAAAGCCGGCTGCAATCCATCCCGATACTGATAAGGGTGCAACCCGTCCACCTGGAGACGAAACAGCGACTGGCCCGTGCCCACCGCCACCAGAACGCTGTTCGAATCTTCGGCAAACGCCGAGGGCCAGGCCTGGTTCACATATCTTCTCGCCAGTGCGCCATGGGAAAGCACATCAATGTTTTTGTCTCCATCCACCAGATAAACGTCGCCATTGCTGCCTTCAAACCCCAGTTTGACATACGGATTGGGAAACAGGGCTGCCTGGGTGAAATTCGTGGCGGTTTGGCCATTAAAATACGAAAGACCGGTGTCCGTGGTGAGCCACAGTCCGCCCTCGGATGAGGCGACCACCGAGTGGACGGATCCCTCGCATATCCCGTCCTTGCTCGAAACGATGGGAAATTCCACATCCGTCAACTGGTTCAACCCGCGCCGGGTGCCCACCCACAGGCTCCCCTCGGCGTCCTCGAAGAGTGAGGTGACATAATCGCTAACCAAGCCGTCGGTTTTTCTGAGGCAGGTAAACGCGTCGTTTTGGTAGCGGGCCAGTCCACTGCCACTGGTGCCCACCCAGAGGGTTCCGTGGCGGTCCACCAGCAAGGCTGTGACTTCCGTGTAGATGGGCGGAATGGTCTTGGCCCGCCCGTTGGTGTAGCAGAGCAATCCATCTTCCGTTCCCAGCCAGATTTGATTTTCCGCATCCATCGCCACCGCATAAATGTTGTGTTTTTTCAACTGATCGTCCGGGAACCGGACCAGCTTGCCATCGGCCCAATAAAACAACCCATGCTGAGCCGTGCCCAGCCAGACGCGCCCTGACGGATCTTCATAAATGGACAGGACCGGTCCGGTGGTGGCCTCATCGAACAGACTCTCTCCCGGCCTGCCGTTCACCCACCGGCCGAACCCCAGTTCTTCCCCCATCCAAAGCGCCCCGTCCCGCGCCTGCAGGATCGTGGTTGCATTCATGTCCGGCCGCGCCCAGCGCTCATCGCCGATTGCGGCGAACTTCCGCCCGGCGTAGCTGCCAAACCCGCCGGCGTTGATGGCGAAAAAAATTCCGCCGTTGGCCGCCGGGGTCAACGACCGCACCTCCTGCCCGCTGTTTTGGGCCAGATCAATGGGGATCACCTTGAAACCAAGCCCGTCAAAACGGACCAGCCCCTTCTGCGTGCCGAGCCAGATGTAGCCGTCTTTGGACTGGGTGACGCAGTTAATCTTGCCGGCCGGCAGACCATTCTGACGACTCCAGGTCTGGCAGTTGTATTGAAAAATGGACCGGGACGGATTCAGGGCAAATCCGCTGACGGCCAGCAGCAGTTGCGACGCCACCAGACCGGACAAGAGCACGCGCAAACACGTCCGGCGCAGGACGATTTTACCCAATGGTCCTGCTCCCGAAACGCCGGCATCTGGCTGTGGCTGGTTCATGGCTTGCAAAAAAATGTAGGCTCGAACCGGGTTGCGGAGACAGTATAAACGTGATGACGGCTGCTTGGCCATTCCTGTCGCAGCAAACTCTCATCGCCCGGCTCCTGGCATCCGTGCATGGATAATTGATTCGGATGTCCGACTGCCGGGCGGATCCGACCGGCCCAATTTTGCCGATTCTGGGACCGTTTGTGGGTTCCCAGCCCATTCGCCGTTTCTTTCCTTGATTTTCCACGCGTCCGGCAGTTTCATCTTGAGGAAGGAATTGTTAACCGAATTTTAATTATGGCCTATACCACATGCACTGTTCCCGCTGGCGGGAAAATCTCAATTCAAAACGGCAAGCTCGCCGTGCCGCCCAATCCCATCGTCCCCTTCATCCGCGGCGACGGCACCGGGCCGGACATCTGGGCTTCCAGCGTCCGCGTCATGAATGCGGCGGTGGAAAAAGCCTACGGCGGCAAACGCAAAATTGCCTGGATGGAGGTCTTCGCCGGCGAAGCAGCC
>JAJXXI010000365.1 GCA_021781185.1 bacterium | reverse complement strand
GGCCTTACATGCGCCCGATTCCGATCGGCGCGACGGCGGCGATGTTTTTCTCGCTGGCCATTTCCTTCATCGTCACGCCGTGGGCGGCCGTCCGCATTTTGCAATGGCGGCGAAAAATTCATTCCGCCGATGAACATGCGCCCGACCATGAGGCGGCGAGCGAAAACTTCTTCGGCCGGATGTATCGCGGGCTGATGCTGCCGCTGATCGCCAGCGCGAAACGGAGATATGTTTTTCTGGCGGCGCTGGTCGTGCTGCTGCTCGGCTCGATGGCGCTGGTCGGCTTCGGCTGGGTGAAGGTGAAAATGCTGCCGTTCGACAACAAGAGCGAATTCCAGATCATCCTCAACATGCCGGAGGGCAGCTCGCTGGAACGCACCGCGCAGTGCGCGCGTGAAATCGCCGACGCCGTGCGGACACAACCGGAAGTGACGGACTACGAAACCTACGTCGGGGTCGCGTCGCCGTTCAACTTCAACGGCCTGGTGCGCCATTACTTCATGCGGCGCGGCGCGAACGTGGCGGATTTGCAAATCAACCTGGTGCCGAAAGGTGAACGCAAGGCGCAGAGCCACGACATCGCCAAGCGCGTGCGGCCGCGTGTGGCGGAGATCGCCGCGAAATTTGGAGCGCGCGTCGCCGTGGCCGAAGTGCCGCCCGGCCCGCCGGTGTTGCAGACGCTCGTCGCCGAAATCTACGGCCCCACCGAGCGGGACCGTCTCGCGCTCGCGCACAAGGTCATTGACATTTTTCACAGCACGCCCGGCGTGGTGGACACGGACTGGTATATCGAAGCCGACCAGCCGAAGGTGGAATTCGTGATTGATAAGGAAAAGGCTGCATTGAACGGCATCAGCGCGGAGACGATTGCGCAGACGCTGAAAATCGCCGTGGGCGGCGAGTCAGTGGATTTGCTGCATGTGCCGCGTGAGCGGGAGGATGTGGACATCGTCCTGCAACTGCCGCAATCCAGCCGCAGCAACCCGGAGGAACTGCTCGCGCTGCGCGTGCGCTCCGGCAACAACCCCAACGCGCCGCTGGTGCCGTTGCGCGAACTCGTCACGCTCAAGCACACTGTCATTGACAAGAGCATCTACCACAAGAACCTCATGCCCGTCACCTACGTCATCGGCGATGTCGCGGGCGTGGTGGAAAGTCCGGTCTACGCGATTCTGAAAATGAACCAGGCGCTGGAGAAGCTCGACACGAAACAGTTCGGCGGCGACGGCGCACCGTTGAAGATTTTGAACTATGACATGCCGTTCACCGACCATCAGCCGGTGCTGAAATGGGATGGCGAATGGCACATCACCATCGAGGTGTTCCGCGATCTGGGCGTGGCGTTCGCCGCCGTGCTGGTGCTGATTTACATCCTGATGGTGGGCTGGTTCAAATCGTTCCTCACGCCGTTGATCGTGATGGTGGTGATTCCGTTTTCACTCATCGGCGTGCTGCCGGCGCACGGTTTGTTGCACGCATTTTTCACCGCCACCTCAATGATCGGTTTCATGGCGGGCGCGGGCATCGTGGTGCGCAATTCCATCATCCTGGTGGACTTCATCGAGCTGCGACTGGCGGAAGGTCATAAGCTGGCCGATGCCGTGGTGGAGGCGGGCATGGTGCGGTTCCGGCCCATCATGCTCACGGCGCTGGCCGTGGTGGCGGGCGCGACGGTGATCCTGTCCGATCCAATCTTTCAGGGCCTGGCGATCGCCTTGATGGCCGGCAGCCTGATTTCCATGTTCAGCGCCCCGGTGCTGGTGCCGCTGCTGTATTACATGGCAAACGAGCGGAAACAGAAGCGTTGACGCACGACGTTAAACCGGATCAACCCCGGCCAAGCGCTGACCGGATTTAGAATTCCCATCAGGCCGAGGCGCAGCTTGGCAGTGAGTTTGCGATGGCAGATGAGTTCGTAGGTGCCCCCTATTTGCCGGTTCAGCGCGGGCAGATGTCGCGGGCGGAAATGCGGGTCAAATCCTCCACGGTCCAGTCTGCGGCGTGCGGCTGCAATTCCGCCAGCCGCGCGCCCCCAGTGGCCACCGCCAGCGTTTTCGCGCCGATGAATTTCCCGCAGCGCACGTCAAACGGCGTGTCGCCGATGACCACAATTTCCTGCGGATGCAAATGCGGGTTGAGCACCCGTCGTCCGCGTTCCAGCGCCGCCACCGCGATGTGGTTGCGGTCCTCGTGGTCATCCGCAAAACCGCCCATCACGAAGTAATCCCAGAGGCCGAAGGCGCGCAGTTTGATTTCGGCTCCCAGTTGGATGTTGCCGGTGAGCAGTCCAAGCATGGGCGGCTGCGGCAGCGCCTGCAGGTCGTGAATGAACTCCAAAACGCCCGGGCACGAATGACCGGTGCTATGAGCGAGAATGTGATCCAGCCAGAAAACGTAGCGGGCAAAAAACCGCCGGAAATGCGCGGGGGATTCGTCCAGCCCGTGGATCTTGAAAAATTCACGGACCAGGCTCACATCCGTGCGGCCGGCAAACTTCATCTTTTCCGAGCCGTGATGCAGTTCAAATTCCGTCGCAAAGGTCTTGGCGAACGCCTTGGTGCCGGCGTGCCCGGTGTGAACCAGCGTGCCGTCAATGTCGAAGAGAACAAGCCGAACCATGTGCCGGAAAGATACCAGAACCCCTCCAGCGCGCGAGTTTTTTAGCCGCACTTTCCTTGCCGGCATTTCACGGCACCCGGTGGATGCGGAAAAACTTCATCGGTTCGCCCACGTGGTTGGTCGTGAAGGTGAAATTCGCGTTCGTCGCCGCAGATTGGAGATTAGTGGCAAACGGCACCCAGGTCGCAAGATTGGAGGAGGTCTCAATGTCAAAAGTGCGATTGTATTGCGACTCCCAGGCAAGCGTCAGACTTTGGCCGGCCCGGGCCACGGTCAGCATTTTGAAAGGCGTGTTGAACGGATTATTGAACACCACCAGCACGGGCAGATGATCCGAAGCGGTCTGGTCGTCATTACTGAGGAGATCGGCCGGAAGCACCGGCAACAGGTCCGTGCGGAATATTTCCGAGGCGGCGATGTTCGTGAACAGTTGATGGCAGGGCAGAATGTAGTCGAAACGCGTATCGAGCGGGTTGCGGATGGATTCCGTGTAGGCGTTGCTGGGCGGGTTTCCGAAGGGGTTGACGGGCGTGGTCATCTGCAATCCGGTCGGCCGGCTGGTCATGCTTTGAATCGGCTGGCCGCTGGTGTAGCCCGAGTCCGGAAAAAACGCGTCCTCATTCATGTCGCCAGACAGCACATAGGGATGGGTGCGGTTGGTGCCGGCCAGAAATGTGTTCACAAAAAAATTCGAGACGGCCAGCGCCTGCGCCGCGCGCTGATTGGCGCTCGCCTGGGGCGACGTGCTGGTCGCCTTGAGGTGAGCCACAAAAACGTGCAGCGGCAGCGGCCAGTTCGGCACCGCGATCTGCGCTTCAAACAGGTCGCGCGGATACGAGCCGCTGTAACCGAAGCTGGCGAGACTGGAGTTGCCCAGCCAGCTTTGTGTGCGTTGGATTGGAAAACGACTGGCAATGACACTGCGAATATAACCATCCGTGACCGAATTCGTGGCGAGAAAATATCCCGGCAGAAAGGCTTTCACCCAGTTGCTCATTTGCCAGGTGTTGGTGTAGGGAATTTCGTTGAAAGTAATAATGTCGGCGTTGAGATACAGCAATTCCCGGCCGATGGCCCGCACCTGGGCGGCATTGGTGCTCCAGTCGGCCACGCCGTTGCCGTTCACATTGTAGGTTAGAAAACGAATCCCGCCCGCCGGGGCGGCCAGCGACACCGGCATGACCACCAGCGCGGCGGCCTGGCTGTTGGTGGCACCGCCGGCGTTGGTCACGATTACGGAATAGTTTCCCGCCTGGCCGGACGTGACACTGTAAAGCGCCAGCGTCGGTGCCGTTTGTCCGGGCAAATTGGTTCCGTTAAAACGCCACTGATAGGCAGGCTCCGGGGTGCCGCTGGCGTTCACGGAAAAAATGGCAAACCCGTTGCTTCCCGTGGCCTGGCTCCGGGGCTGCAGCGTGATGACCGGGGCATTGGTCGTCTCCGGCGAACTGGCGGTTGCCTGAAAACTGACGGCAAGATTGTCAATGGCGAGACCCGCATCGCTGCTGCTGTCATCAACATCGCGCCAGCGCAGAAAAATCTCTTCACCCGGCTGCACCACCGCCCCGGTCAAGGTGATGTTCGTGAACACCTGCCGGTTTGCGGGGGCGTGGCCATCAAGCGCCGTGCCGTTGCCACTGCCGACATTGACCACGGGAGAATGGAAATCCAGCGCCCCGAAATCCGTCCAGGCTTGCGCATTATCCGCATCAGCGCTGGTGAGCGGAACCCCGGCAACCCGATACGAAAATGCCAGCGTGTTGGTCACCGCCGCGGTTCCGTTGGCGTTGCGCCACTGTTCGGCGGCGCATGAAACCGTGATGTTCGTCTGCGCGAACGCCGTGTCATTGAGAAAACGCACCCCGTAAGCATAGGTGTTGCCGGAGGAGGCGACGGAACCCAGCGCCCGGTCCGACGCGGCATTCACGCCATTCGTGCCAAAACTGTAAAGACTGCCGGTCGCGCTGCTGCCGGTGCCGGCGGAGTAGGTGGTGACGCCGGCACTGCCTTTCGCGGCATACCAGCCGGGCAGCGTGGCATTATCCGTCCACGGATTGCTGGTGCCCGAGCCGGCGAGCGAGTCGAAATTTTGCGAATATGTTCCGCCGCTCATCGGAATTTGAGCCGCGGCATTCGCCAGCAAAAAAAGCGCGGCAGCCGCGCCGGCCAGAAAATACTTCATCTGCAATCTGCCTTGTTTGATCCGGGTTGGGGTTGCTAACGATTCTGGTTATAGCATGGCTGCGAATATTTTTCCCGCAACCATTTTGCAGCCTCATCGCGCAATTCCGCGTCCAGGGCAGAATCGCGCCACGTCACGGAAAACTCCCGCACCGCCACGCGACACATCGCCTGCTCCCAAGCTGCGCGGGCCAGCGGGACCGGCGGCGGCTGCACGGAACCTTGAATCAGCAGGCCCAGCTTGTTGCGCCGCTGTGCCGCGCCGGCAATTTTTCTGCCGTGCCAGAGCAGATCGAATTTTTCATGACCCACAAAACACTGGCCGGGCCGGGATTTCTGGCAGCACGGTGCCAGTTCCGTTTCGAGATTCAAGTCCGCAAACGCCAGCCGCAACCAATCGTGGATGCGCCGGTAACTGTCCTCGGCTTTGAGCGAATGCCATTCATGGCCGGGCGGAAAAACCACGCTGTAAGTCCAGTCCGCGTCATGCGGCACGATGCCGCCACCGGTCGGCCGCCGGATCAGGGGACGCAATTGCGTCGCCGCCGCCACTTCGGAATATTTCTGAAAATAACCGAAGGTGGCCGCCGGCTCCGTCCAGCCGTAAAAGCGCAGCACGGGTTGTTGCAGGCGCGGCATGGCGGCGAGCAACGCCTCGTCCAGCGCCATGTTGAACGCGGCGTCGTTTTTTTTGGAATCAAGAAAAAGCCAGGAATTCATAAACAACAAAGCTACCAAGAAACAACGTTAAGCCTCATCTTGGTTCCCTTGCTTCTTGGTGGTTTGTATTTACTCCGATTTGCGGACAGATCTTCTGGATCTCACAATTTGCGCAGTCCGGCTTGCGCGCAACACAGCGATGGCGTCCGTGCCAGATAAGCCAGTGGCTGAACAGCGTCCAGTCTTCCGGTGACACCAGCTTCATCAGTTCCTGCTCAATTTTCACCGCGTCCGTGCCCTTCGCGAGGCCGAGCCTGTTGGACAGCCGCGTGACGTGCGTGTCCACGACCACGCCGACATTAATGCCGAAAGCATTGCCGAGAACCACGTTGGCGGTCTTGCGCCCGACGCCGGCCAGCGCGTGCAGTTCATCCATTGTGCGCGGCACTTCGCCGCTGAATTTTTCCATCAGCGCCGCGCAGCACGACTTGATGTTCTTTGCCTTGTTGCGAAAAAAACCGGTGGTTTTCACGGCTTCCTCCAGCTCCGCTAGCGGTGCCGCAGCGAAATCTTCGGCGTTGCGATATTTTTTGAACAACTCCGCCGTGACCATGTTGACGCGCTTGTCGGTGCATTGGGCGGAAAGAATCGTGGCGATCAGCAGCTCCAGCGGATTGGAAAAATTCAGTTCGCAATGCGCGTTGGGATACGCCCGCCGGAGCGCCGCGATGATTTTTATCGTGCGGGCTTGTTTGGCGGCGGTGTTTTCGCGGGGCATGGCGGCGGAAGATTATCAGCGGGGCAAAAGGCGGCAAGTCTTCGGAACGCCGGTCTGTATGCGGCTTTAGATATTTCCAACGTGATAATCCGTCTGCAGGCCGGCACTCCAATGAAAAAGCCCGGACGCGAACGCCCGGACTTGGTGAGATCTGGTTTTAAGGAGCCGGAGCCGCCGGCAAGTTGGTCGAAACCACGGCTGGGATGGCCTTCGTGGTGGGCAATGGGAGCGTCCAGCCGGGCGCGTTTGTGCCAAGCGCTTTCCAACCCGGCGCATTGGTCCCCATGATTTTGAAGGACGGCGAATCCGCACCCATCACCGACAAACTGGTGACTTTGGCTGGCAACACCTTGTCGAGTTTTCCTTTATACCAGCAACCGCCGATCACCGCGAGGATGACGAGCACGGGGATGATTTTTGGCCACGGGCTTTTCTTTTCCGCGAAGGGATCAAGCAAGTCACGCTCGGAGCCGGCTGGCAAGGTGGCGACCTGAGTGAGCGATTCGCCGAACGGCACGTTGACCTTGGCCTTGGAATTCACCGCCCAGCCGTTGGCGTCCAGCAGCGGGCCAAGGTTGCGCTTGCGCAGTTTCATGTAGGCGAGAATCATCGAAGGCCCGGAGATCAGCAGGATCAAACCAAGGAATACGCCGATGAGCGAGGGAATGGCTTGAAACAAACCGTCTGCAAACAACCCGGTCAATTTTGAGAGTATCAGAGTGATAATTGTGCCGATTGCAGTGAACGCCGTGGTCAACAAAGCAATTGAACCCAGGTCCATTTTCTTCGGCTCGGCGGGCTTGGCCGGAGCGGCCCCGGCCGTGACGGCGGCGGCATCCTGCAATTTCGCGGTCGAGGCGGCATCGGCGGCGGCGGCGCGCTTGGCGATCTGTTCCTCGATCATGCGGACAAGTTTTTTGTAGGGCAGCCAGAACGCCTGCCGGATGCTGATGGGATTGTCAATCAGCTTGGTGATGGTGGCATCCCAGTCGCGGCCTTTGCGGTCATAAAAAATGCCGTTGCGGCCGACCATGAGATTGTCCGAGTCGCCGTCGGTGAACGCAGCCACGATGCTCATTTTCTCCCCCGTGCCTTTGCGCACGCAGTCGCAGTAGGCCAGATAACTGCCGGCGAGCGCGGCCATCGTGCCGTGCCGGGCCACGTCCTCCACCGTGAGGCAAAGATCGCAGGCGCGCTGGTCGAGATAGAGCCGGCCGGCCTGGAAAATGGCCGGCGTTTTGCGGCTGTAAAAATCCTTGAAGCTGACGAAATTCACGCACAACACATACAAATAGCGGTGATACCGCACGAGCTTCTCGACGTTCGCAATGCCGTTCGCTTCCGGTTCCAGCAGCTTGTCCTTGGCGATGAGCGCGGTGATGGTTTCCTTTGTATTACCGGCCAGAATTTCGCGGACGCGCTTCACGCCGAGTTTTTCCACGGCGGCACCGACCTTGCCGGCAAACCAGGTTTCAAACGGCACGAGCCGGGCCTGAAGCGCATTCCAGTCGGCTTCGGTGAGCGATGTTTTGTCGCCGAGCAACGGTTTGATGGCGGCGGCGTGCAGCGTGGCCAGCGCGCCGGCCCAGGCGGGATTCACGCCGTTGGTCAGCGGCAGCGCCTTGTCGGCGGCGATTTGCGCAAGCGGGAAACTGGCAATTTCGGCGGCGTTGACCGTCAGATCCTTGGCAGCCAGCGCGCCGTATTCCGATTCCGCCCGGTTCAACGCGGCGGCGGCGCGGGCGTCGAACTTAACCAGCCGGCAGCGCGCGAAAAAGTCATCCACCTTCACCTTCACCGCCTTGACGGCGGCGGACGCAGCGGCGGTGGCTTCGCCGAGCGGCAGAATGGTCTGGTTGCCTTCGGATTGTTTCCACCAGTCGCAATGCGCCTGCGCCTCGGCGAAAAACGCGTCGGTTTTGGCCTGGCTGACGCCGGGCTTGCCGCTGCGGTCGTTCTCGATGCCCATGCACGCCATGATGTCGGCAATGAGCGCCTTGGCCGCCTCATCATCGCCGGCGGCGTCGGCCGGGATGATGCCGTCACCATTGAACATGGTGGCGGCAAAAATTTTCACGGTGTCGGCTGCGTCTTCGATGCTGATCGCGGAAGCGTCCGCCTTGCCGAGGTTGACGAGAATTTGTCTGGCGGAGGCGAGAAGTTGTTTGCCTTCCGGCGTCGCGTCGTTAATTGAGGCCAGCGGCAACGCGGGTGAACACTTGGTGATGTCGTCGGTGTTCTTCAGCAGGCTGGTCGCCCATTTCGCGGCGGCGATGAGCTCCGGCACGCGAATCCGACCGTCCTGGTCCGTGTCAATCAGGTCGAGCGTCTGTTTGTCAAACTCCAGCCCACGCGTGGGGCAGGCGAGCGCGACCCAGAGCTTCTGGTCGAGCTGATCCAGGTTGGCGAGGTCGGCACCGGATTCGATTTTGACTTGGTCAAAGCCGCCGGCACGGAAGAATTTCCAAGTGTGGGTTGCGGTCATAATTGTCGTTTCCTTTGGTTCTGAATATGCGGAAAGCTTAAGCGGGAGGAGTCCAGGACGCCACGAAAACTTTGCGGCCAAAACAAGGTCTTTCAGTCCTTTGAAGCAGCGAACCTAAGCGATTCGTCACGCCAGTTCCGGCTCGATGATTTCCTTCGGCGGCAGGCCGCAGGGCTGGCCATCGGCGGTTTCCGGATACTCAAAGATTTTTCCTTCATAGTTGCGGATGAGCACCCGGCCGGCATTGCGGCAGAGAACATACTCGGGGTTCACCGGCACCTTGCCGCCACCGCCGGGCGCATCTATGACATAGGTGGGCACGGCGTAACCGGTCGTGTGGCCGCGCAAATTCTCCATGATCTCCAGCCCCTTGCTGACGGCGGCCCGCAGGTGCGCGGAACCGGCGATCAAATCACACTGGTAAATGTAATACGGCCGCACGCGGCACATGAGCAGTTTCTGCATCTGCGCCTTCATCACAGAGGCGTCGTCGTTGACGTGGCGGAGCAGCACGGTCTGGTTCCCCAGCGGAATGCCCGCATCCGCGAGCCGGCCCAGCGCGTCGCGAACCTCCGTGGTCAGCTCGCGCGGATGATTCGAGTGAATGCTGATGAACAGCGGATGAAATTGTTTCAGCATCGCGCAGAGTTCCGGCGTGATGCGTTGCGGCAGGAAAACCGGGATGCGCGTGCCGATCCGGAGAAATTCCACGTGGGGAATGGCACGCAAACGACGCAACAGATTCTCCAGCTTTTCGTCGCTCAACAACAGCGGGTCGCCGCCGCTCAACAACACGTCGCGGATTTCCGGATGCGCGGCGATGTAGGCGATCTGCTTGTCGAATTCCGGATGAAAATCGTAGCCGCTGGCGTTGCTCACCAAACGCGAACGTGTGCAGTAACGGCAATACGCCGCGCAACGGTCCGTCACCAGAAACAGGACGCGGTCGGGATAACGATGCACCAGCCCCGGCACGGGCGAATGGGAATCTTCACCACACGGATCGCTCATTTCCCAGGCAGCGGTGTGCGTCTCCTCGATACGCGGGACCACCTGCCGGCGCACCGGGCAGTTTTCATCCGCCGGATCAATGAGGTTGAAGAAATACGGCGTGATGCCCAGGGCGAGCTTGTGGTTCGCGAGCTTTGCCCCCGCCAGTTCCTCCGGC
>JAJXXI010000555.1 GCA_021781185.1 bacterium | reverse complement strand
CAAAAACGACATAGGCGATGAGAACGGTGTAGTCAATCCACTGTAGTTGGATGGGTTGCATAAAGTGTGGGCAAGGATTTAGCGATTTTCATAAGCGGTGTCAATTTGATTGGACACAAAAAAAAACAGCAACCCCGTCCGGGTGAAGGCCGGCCACATAGCCGGGCAGACGTAACGAATGCCGGCGCAGACCTCGGGGCCCAAGCGGTCGAGCCCTCGGCGCAGCGTCGGCTCGGTGTGGTCGTGCCCCCCCCCACAGCAGGCGGGTCAGACCCTCATCAATCTGATAGATCAAGGTCCAGAACCCCCGGCCCACCCGGACGCAGATTTCATCAATGCCGATGACCCGGATGTTTTCCAGCGCCCGGGGTTGGAAGCCATACTCCACCACCCACTGGACCGAGCCATACACGTCGGCCCAGGAGACATGGAAGCCGTCCGCCGTTTCGTCCCAGGAGAGTTTGCGCGCCCAACGGGCCAGGAGCAGCCGAAACCCGTCGCACAGGCTGTGCTTGCCGGTGGCCCAGGGGACTTTCTCGACCACGACGCCACAGGCCGGACACTTGACCCGGCGCATGGTGTAAACGAGGGCCAGCGTGAATTTAAACAGCGGCGGCAGGGTCCAGACGCGGAGCCGCGCTGCGTGGTCATAGGTCGGGCCCGCCCGGCCACAACCGCTGCACCGAGCCTGCGAACCCGCTCTGGGCACCACGGTCGCGACAATGGTTGCGGGCAGTTCCGGGGAAAATCTCACCGACTCGTAAACGAAGCCCTTGATCGGTTGCACTTGGTAGCGTATAAACATTCAATGTAATGGAATACCTGAGGGACTGGTAATTCAGGCCGCGTGGCTTGGCCAGCCCTTCACCATTATTGTTAGCAATCCTTCACAGACCTATCCACAGATTCGTGGCAGGAAGCATTTTTTAAACCACTATAAAGTTTATGGCTGTTGATAACTCTGTCATGAAAGCCGTGGAAGCCCCACCGCTGAACCCCATCAAAATCAAATCCAAACTTGCGTCCACTCCCAAAGCGCCGAAGTATGCGGTAAAGGTCAAGAATGCCGCCGGCACCGAGGTGACGCTTGCCGATCCGCGCGCAACCCGCGCTCTCGTCGCATTGATGGACGTGCATGCCGTCGTTGGCGGCGCGGCATGCCACTGGGGCGGTCCCGCGGCATTCGCCGAGATGAATGCCGCCATACACGGCATCATGTTTGCCACCCAGGGCCGCGAATGGTTTGACGCCTACAATTACATCAATGATGCCGGCCACGCGGAGAATGGCGTTTATGCGCTGCGTGCGCTTTATGGTTTTGACGGCATGACCTTCGACACGTTGAAAGGCTTCCGCAGCATTACCAGCAAACTCACCGGCCATGGCGAGTCACATTTGAATCCCGAAGGCGTGCTGATGAGCAACGGCCCCCTGGGTTCCTCGCTGCCGCAGGCGCAGGGATTGGCCATCGGTGACAAGGTCGCCAAACGTGACCGCGTCACCATTTGCGTGGTGTCCGACGGTGCGAGCATGGAGGGGGAAGCCAAGGAGGCGTTTGCCGCCATTCCCGGCCTCGCGGCCAAGGACCGTGTGAATCCGCTCGTGCTCGTCATTTCCGACAACGACACGAAACTTTCCGGACGCATCACGAAGGATTCGTTTTCCATGCAGCCATCGTTCGCCGCCATGCCGGCGCTGGGCTGGAATGTCATTCAAGTTCCACACGGCAATGATTTGCCGGAAGTCTATCTGGCCATCGAACGTGGCATTGCCGCCGCGAAGGCGAACCCGAAACAACCCGTGTGTATCGTGTGCAAGACCATCAAGGGTTACGGCATCAAGGCCACGGAGGAAAATTCCGCCGGCGGCCACGGCTTCCCGCTCGCGAACGGTGAGAAGATCGTGGATTGGGTGACTGAACTCTTCAAAGGCGACACCGTGCCTGTCGAACTGATGACCTGGGCGCAATCGCTCCGTGCTGACTGGGAAAAGAAAGAAGCCGACAAGAAGGCCAAAGCCGCTGCGGCCGCCGCCAGCACGCCCACACCCGCCAAGCCAAAGACTGATAAAGTGCAAGCCGGCCTCGCTCGCGCCGCCGTGCGCGCCGCGACGGAAGGTTTGCCGGTCTATTCCGTTTCGTCGGACGTGCAAGGCTCGACCGGCATCAGTCTGTTCCAGAAAAGTTTTCCCGACCGCTTCATCGAAGTCGGCATCGCGGAATCGAACATGATCAGCACCGCCGCCGGCATGTCGAAGGCGGGTTTCATTCCCATCGTGGACACGTTCGGCCAGTTTGGCGTCACGAAGGGCAATCTGCCGCTCACGATGGCCTCGCTCTCGCAGTCACCCGTCATTGCAATGTTTTCGCACGTCGGTTTTCAGGATGCGGCGGACGGCGCCTCGCATCAGGCCACGACTTATTTTGCCGCGCTTTCCGCGATTCCGCACACGGTTGTCATCGCGCCGAGTTGCCCGGATGAAGCCGAATCATTGATGTATCAGGCCATCAAACAATTGGCCACTGATCGCACCGCCGGCAAGGACGGCAACAACTACATCTTCTTCGTCGGCCGCGAAAACTATCCAATGTCGTGGATCGAAGGCGCGAAGTATCCGTGGGGCAAGGCGCAGGTGCTTTCCACCGGCAGCGACGTGGTGCTCATCGGCTGCGGCGTGCTCGTAAACAAGGCCATTGAAGCGGGCAAATTGCTGGCGGCAAAAGGTGTCAAAGCCACCGTCATCAGCAATCCGTTCGTGAACCAGGTGGATCTCGAAACCATCGGTGCGGCGGTAAAAGCCTGCGGCGGCAAGATCGTGACCATCGAAGACCATCAGGTCATCGGCGGCATGGGCGCGCAGGTGTCGCACGCGCTGTCCAACGCCGGTATCGCACACACGCTGAAGACGCTCGGCATCAACAATGAATTCGGCCAGAGCGCCTATCTTGCCGAGGAACTCTACGTGAAACACGGTTTGACAGCGCCCAAGATGGCAGAAGCCGCGCTTGCGCTGCTGGGCAAGTAAACTCCGCCGGAACGAATCCAACGCCCGCAGGCGTGCCAGCTCGCGGGCGTTTTACGTTCACCAGAATCAACCCGATTTCATTCTTGGCTTTCATCACGTCTGCATTAATCTCTTGAACTTAATTTATGATTGAAACGGACATTGAATTGTTGAAAGGCATTGCCAACCAACTGCGCATTCACTCCATTACTGCCACCACGGCGGCGGGTAGTGGCCACCCAACGTCCTGCTGCTCGGCGGCGGATATTGTGGCCGCGCTGTTCTTTGGTCACATGAAGTATGATGCGAAGAATCCGCATTTTTATAACAATGACCGGTTCATTCTGTCCAAGGGCCACGCCGCGCCGCTGCTTTATGCCGCCTGGGCGGAAAACGGTTTTGTGCCCGCAAGCGAGCTCGCCAATCTCCGCAAGTTCACCAGCGACCTCGAAGGTCATCCCACGCCGCGCCTCGCATTTACCGATGTGGCAACCGGTTCGCTCGGCCAGGGGCTCGGCGTCGGCGTCGGCATGGCGCTCGCCGCGCGACAGGACAAGCTGGATTACAATACTTACGTGTTGATGGGCGACGGCGAAATCGCCGAGGGGGCCGTTTGGGAAGCCGCTTCGCTGGCGGGCTTCTACAAATTGAGCAACCTGATCGCGATCGTGGACGCCAACCGCCTTGGCCAGAGCCAAGCCACTGCGTTCGGCCACGACATTGGCATTTATGTGAAACGTTTCGAAGCGTTCGGCTGGCGTGTGGAAACCTTGGACGACGGCCATGACCTCGAAGAAATCATGGAAGTCTTGAGCGGCGTGGGCCTCGACGAACGTCCGCTCGCCATCATCGCCAAAACCTACAAAGGTGCCGGCGTTTCCTTCCTACAGGACAAAGACGGCTGGCACGGCAAGCCTCTGAACCAGGAGGAAGCCGCGAAAGCCATCGCCGAACTCCAGCCCACCGCCAAGTCCGGACTCGGCGTTGCGATTCCCGCCCCAACCGCCTTGCCGGCACCCGCGCTCGAAGCGCCCGCGAGCTATCCGGCCATCAGCTACACGCTGGGTGACCAAGTCGCCACGCGCGAAGCCTACGGCACAGCGCTTGCCCGCATTGGTGAAGTGGATCCGCGCATCAACGCATTGGACGGCGACACGAAGAACTCCACCTACGCGGAAAAATTCTTCAAGAAATTTCCGAACCGCTCCACCGAATGTTTCATCGCGGAACAAAACCTCGTGGCTGTGGCGGTTGGTTTTAGCACGCGCGGTCACGTTCCGTTCGCCTCGACATTCGCCACGTTCTTCACCCGCGCTGCGGATCAAATCCGCGTCGCCGGCATCTCGAACGCCAACCTCAAGCTGGTCGGTTCGCATGTCGGTGTCAGCATCGGTGAGGACGGTCCGTCGCAGATGGCGTTGGAAGACCTCGCCCTGATGCGCGCGATCGTCGGCAGCACCGTTTTATATCCGGGCGACGCTGTGGCCACGGAAAAATTGATCGAGCAAATGGCGGTTGCCAAAGGCGTCTGCTTCCTGCGCACGTCGCGTCCCAAGACGCCGGTCATCTACGGCAACGACGAAAAATTCCCCATTGGCGGCGCGAAGGTGCTGCGTGAAGGCAGCAAGGTCACGGTCGTCGCGGCGGGCGTGACGCTGTTTGAGGCTTTGAAGGCCGCCGACACGTTGAAGGCCGCCGGCGTCAACATTACCGTCATTGACGCTTACAGCATCAAGCCGCTGGCCAAGGGCGTGATTCTCGCCGCTGCGAAAAAGACCGGCAACACAGTCATCACGGTGGAAGATCACTACGTTGAAGGTGGATTGGGCGACGCGGTCGCGGGCGAACTCAGTTGCGAAGGCGTCAAGGTTCACAAGCTCGCCGTCAACGGCCTGCCCCGTTCCGGCCATGCGGCGGAACTGCTGGCGCATTTTGGCATTGATGCCGCAGCCATCGTCAAGCAGGTTAAGTCGCTGTAATCGCCAGGACAGCGACGCCAGGTTTTAGAAATTCAGAACGCGGAGAAGCAATTCTCCGCGCTTTTCTTTTTTGCCAGCCAGCCGGTGTTGGTGCAAATTGGGCTTGGCAATGGGCGATAAAAAAAAATTTCTGCAAGGTCAACTGCTTCTCGACAGCGGGCAGTTGGGCGGCTCTTTTTTTCAACGCACGGTGGTGCTCGTCTGCAAGCATGATGTTGAGGGCGCGTTCGGACTTGTCCTCAACCGCACCGTCGGCAAGAGCGTGGGAGAATTGATCATTGCCGACCTGCCGGAAATGATCAAATCCGCGCCGCTCTACCTCGGCGGTCCGGTGCAGCCCGGTGCCCTGAGTTATCTGCACACCGACAGTTATATTCCTGACGCCGACGTGCTGCCGAATCTTGAGATCGGCCACTCCCTGGATGATTTGCTCGAACTGGGCGAACATTTTTCCGCGACCAAAAAAGTGCGGATGTTTGCCGGCTATGCCGGCTGGAGTCCCGGCCAGTTGGAGAGCGAGATGAAACGGAAATCCTGGCTTACTTTTCCCGCCTCGCTGGAGCTGGTCTTTGAAACGTCGCCGGAAAATCTGTGGCAGAAAGTTCTTCAACGCAAAGGCGGCTGGAAAAACAAACTGCTGGCGCAGATGCCGGAAGATTTGTCGTGGAATTGAGTTTCCGCTTCAGGCGACAAATCCCCCAAAAAACATTGGTGATTTCAGTTCGCCTCGACGCAGAGAAATGAAGTGTTTGCCGTTGCTTTGACGTCCACATTTTTCAAGCTCGCGGGAATCAAACCAAACCCCCCGGGCTTTAATTCCACCGGAATCCCGCTGTCACCATCGGCGATGGTTAGCGCTCCTTTGGTGACGGCAATGATGCGCAGAAATTGTCCCGCCAAACGCAGTTGGCCCGCAGTTTCAAAGCTCAACTCCTGCACGTTGAACAGGGGATCTTCCACCAATTGCCGGAACTTGAAACTTGGCCCCTGACGATAAACCGCCGGCACCAGCTTCGGTTCAAAGTCATTGAAATCAATGCTGGCCAGCGATTGGGGGATGTGCAGTTCACGCGGCTTGCCATCAAGGCCAATGCGATTCCAATCAAAAACGCGATAGGTGGTGTCGGAATTCTGCTGAATCTCAAAAATGACCAACCCGTCGCCAATGGCATGCACCCGGCCGCTGGGCAAAAACATGGCGTCGCCGCCCCGCACTGGAATGCGGTGAAAACAGTCGGCCACGCTGCCGTCGGCGATTTTCTTCTCAAACTCGGCGCGGGTCACCCCACGCTTAAGGCCGACGTATAGGCTGGCGTCCGGCGTGGCGTCGGCGATAAACCACATCTCGGTCTTGGGTTCCCCGTTCATCGCTGCCGCATTGCTGGCGGGGGGATGGACTTGCAGCGAGAGCTTTTCGCGCGCGTCGAGAATCTTGCAGAGGAGGGGAAAGCGTCCTGCCGTCGCCGGCTTCGCGTCGCCCAGCACTTCTGTGGCGTGGTTTTCCATGAGCCAGCGGAGATCTTTGCCAGCCAGCGGGCCGTTGGCGATGACACTGGCGTCACCGGGACGATCACTGATTTCCCACGCCTCGCCGATCGGTTTGCCAGTGGGAATTTTTTTATGATAGAGCCGTTCCAACTCACGTCCGCCCCAGATTCGATCCTTGAAAATGGGCTGAAAAATCAATGGGTAAAGCATGGTCAAGCTGCTGCAGAGGTGGCCTCGGCAGGTGTTTCGACAGGTTTGGTTGTCGCCGGATCGGGCTTTTCGATAAAATGGCCGTGGGCGCGGAATTTTTCATAGCGCTTTTTCAAGCGCTCGGCCACCGGCAGGGCGAGGATCTCTTCCAAATTCCTGAGCAAATGAGCCTTGAGCGTTTCCGTCATGGTGTTGACATCGGTATGGGCGCCGCCCAGCGGTTCGGGCACGATTTCATCCACCAGTTTCAGCTCCAACAGGTCTTTCGCTGTGATGCGCAAAGCGGCGGCGGCCTTGGGCGCATTAGCACGATCTTTCCACAAGATGGCCGCGCATCCCTCCGGGCTGATCACAGAATAATACGCATTTTCCATGATCAATACCCGATCCGCCACGCCAATGCCCAGCGCACCGCCGGAACCGCCTTCGCCGATGACCGTGGCAATGATGGGCACTTCCAGCAGGGTCATTTCGCGCAAATTCACGGCAATGGCCTCGGCAATGTGACGCTCCTCAGCACCGACGCCGGGATAGGCTCCCGCCGTGTCAATGAGAGTGATGATGGGCAACCCAAACTTGTTCGCCAGCCGCATGAGCCGAAGCGCCTTGCGATAACCTTCCGGATGGGCGGACCCGAAATTGCGCAGGATGTTTTCCTTGGTGTCCCGGCCTTTTTGGGTGCCGACGACGAGCACATGGTGCCCGCCCAGCCGGGCGAAACCGCAAACCATGGCTCGATCCTCGGCAAAAAGCCGGTCCCCATGCAGCTCTTGAAAATCGGTGAAGGTTTTTTGAAAATAATCCAGCGTGTAGGGCCGGCGCGGATGGCGGGCCAGTTGAACCCGCTGCCACGGGCTGAGGTTCAGGAAGATCTGCCGCCGGGTTTCCACCAGCTTTTTCTCGATGAGTTGGATTTCTTCCTCAAAATTAACGCCCAGGGAATGCTTCTCCGGATGGGCGCGTAATTCGTCCAGCTTCCTTTGCAATTCAATGATCGGCTTTTCAAATTCGAGCTGATGCTTCATGCGCCGGGAACAGTAACATTTTTGACAGAGCTGGCAACGCGGAAGTGTGCCGCAAAATGCCGCCTAAAAAATTAAAAAGGGCCGGACTTTCGTCCGGCCCCATAGTGACGAGGCTGTATACGCCTTCACTGAGGCGCTCAGAAGGGCGACGCGACCAACTTGGGGTCGCTGTCCGAGCCGCGCCGCAAGCACAACCTCTATGCCAACCCTAAACGGACAGCGAAATCTTCAACCATCACCATCTCAGACGCCGACGAATAAAAAAGGTTCAAACATTTTTAAAATTTATTTTGTCCCCGTCAGCGCCTCCACCAATAGCTAATTAACCGTTTGGTTACAAGTGAAAAAACGCCTGTAAACAAAAGATGTTTTGCGTGTTTTGCGTGGGGCTAAAAACAGGACAGAAGTGCCGAATATTTTGACAGTCGTGCGATTAAAATGACGCAGCTAAAACTGGCCTGAGTCGTGTTTCTCAAGATGCTGATAATTTTTGTCTTTGAATCGGGGTTGTCCATGAGAAGACGAAAAAAGCAAGGCATTTGGCCGGTTGGCCCTGTGGAAAATCATGGGCGACGGCTTGCCTTGAACGAAGGTGAACAGATTATCAATTCCCAATTTAAGGGTTGGCCGTCGTTTGCCAAATGCTTGGCTTCATCGAAGCAAGGACGAGCGCACAACCTTCCTGTGGCAGACCAAGTCAGCACTGGCGTTTCGCCGAACAACACCGTTTTAAGGCATCACTTGATGACTTGCGGTTCGTGCCAGACATGGCCAAGCTGCGCCAGTAAATCGTCAGCGGCGATCGGTCCCCATGTGCCGGCGGAGTAAAACTCACGGTTGGTGAGCGGTTTGCCCTCCCAGCCGTTGCGGATGGAATCCACAATGCCCCACGCGGTTTCCACTTCATCGCGGCGAATGAACAAGGTTGCGTCACCGGCAATGGCTTCGAGCAGCAGACGTTCATAAGCTTCGGGCGTGTAGGCACCAAACTCGGAATCATAGCTGAAGTGCATCCGCACAGGGCGGGCACCGAGAGTGGTGCCGGGCACTTTTCCGTTAAAGCGGAGAGAGATACCTTCGTTTGGCTGGAGCCGGAGCGTCAGCGCATTGGCACCGAGACTATTGCCGCATTTGGCGGCGAACAGGACATTGGGTGTGGGGCGAAATTGAATCCGCACTTCGCTTGCGCTCATCGGCAGGTTCTTGCCGGTGCGCAGATAAAACGGCACGCCGCTCCAGCGCCAGTTGTCTATGAAAAGTTTCAGCGCGGCAAAGGTCTCAACATTGGAATCGGGTTTTACCTTGGGTTCCTGCCGGTAGCCGGGGCGGGCTTCGCTGCCAACCTGGCCGGCAAAATACTGGCCGCGCACAATCTGGCTGGCGACCGTTTCCGGAGTCAGTGGCCGAATGGACTTGAGCAGTTTCACCTTTTCGTCACGGACGGCCTCGGCTTCGAGCGAGACGGGCGGTTCCATGGCGATGAGCGAAAGCACCTGCAGCATGTGGTTTTGCACCATGTCGCGCAGCGCGCCGGCTTCCTCATAATAGCCGCCGCGTTCACCCACGCCGATTTTTTCGCTGACCGTGATTTGAACATGATCAACGGATTCGCGGTTCCACAAGCGTTCAAAGATCGAGTTGGAGAAGCGGAACATCAAAATATTTTGGACCGTTTCCTTGCCCAAATAATGGTCAATGCGGAACACCTGCTGCTCGTGCGCGTAGCGGGTCAGTTCACGGTTCAACTCCTGGGCGGAGGCCAGATCGTGGCCGAAAGGCTTTTCCACCACGACACGTTGCCAGCCTGCGCCGTCCTTGTTCAAGAGGCCGGTGCGATGCACCTGTTCCACCACTTCGCCGAACTGGCTGGGAGAGATGGCGAGGTAAAACAGCAGATTTTCGCGCAATGGCGCGCTGCCAAACGAGTTTAGGAGCGTCTCCAGCTTTGCGTAGGCCGCTGTCTCAGTCAGATCTCCTTGGCAATAATGGATATTCCGGGCGAATGCCGTCCAAACCTTGTCGTCCACCGGTTTGGTGCGGGAAAACTCACCCAGTGCGGCCCGCAATTCCGTGCGCCACGATTCGTCGGTCTTTTCCCGGCGGGCAAACCCGACCACGCGAAAATCATCCGGCATCTGCTTTTCCTTGAACAGATGATACAGCGCGGGAATCAGCTTGCGGGCGGTGAGATCGCCGCTGGCACCAAAGATGACGATGGTGCAGGGCGTGAGGCTTTTACGCTCCGTGCTGATATCGCCGTGCGACGATTCGGAATGATTCAAAATACTCATGGGGCGAACAATGGCCCAAACGCCGCCAAATTTCAATGCCGCTC
>JAJXXI010000326.1 GCA_021781185.1 bacterium | reverse complement strand
CTGCTGATATTCCTGCAACAGGTCGCTGACCTCGCGCGCATAGTCCTTCAGATACACGGTCTCAGGCGTGGCGGTTTCACTTTGCGAGCAGTAGAAGCGGATTTTCACCGGCGTGTCCAGCTTGCGTAAAACCGCCTTGGTGCCGGCGGAGAGCGTGTAGGCTTTATCCTGCGTCATGTCCACGCGGATGGGTTTGGCGCCGGTAATGACATTCACGGCCACCAAGATCAACAGCATCACGACGATGCCCGCTGACGAATACAGAATGGTTTCAAGCTTCTTCTTTTGCATCATGCCTCCGAAATTAAGTCGTGCGGTGCGTCCGCAGAATCACGCTGGTGGTGAACAGTGAAAACCCGATCACCGACAGGAAGAAAACCACATCGCGCGAATCGAGCACGCCTTTTTGAAATCCTTCAAAATGCGTAATGACACTGAACGATGTGATCAAATCCACAAGCCATTGCCAGTTGTGCGTCAGTCCCTGCAGCAGATTAATGACCGGCGAGAAGCCCGCGAGAATGAGGAACAGGCACGCCACAACCGAGATGATGAAGCTCACCACCTGGCTGCGCGTGATGGCCGAGGTGATGCAGCTCACCGCCAGATACGCGCCCGCCATCAGCCAACTGCCAACATAGCCGGTGAAGATGACGCCGTTATCCGGACTGCCAAGGTAATTCACGGTGATGACGATCGGAAACGTGAGCACCAGGGCAATGCCCAGAAACAGCCATGACGCGATGAATTTGCCAACGATGGCCTCCCACGGTGCAATGGGCATGGTGAGCAACAATTCCAGCGTGCCGACGCGCCGTTCATCCGCCCAGAGCCTCATGCCGACCGCCGGCACGAGGAACAGGTAAAACCACGGATGCCAGTTGAAAAACGGCTGGGCCAGCGACGCCTGGCCGCGCTCGAAAAAACCGCCGACCATGAAGGTGAAGAATCCGTTCAGCAGCAGGAAAATCACGATGAACACATACGCCACCGGCGAGGCGAAATACGCCTGCATTTCCCGCTTTGCAATGGTCTTGATGGTGCCAAACGAATTCATGATTTTGCCTCCTTCGCCGCCGTATCCGGCATCGTGATGCTGCGGAAGACTTCATCGAGCCGGCCTTCTTCCGTGCGCAGTTCCTCCACCTGCCAGCCGTTGGTGGCTTCGATGACTTCGCGTGTCAAATCGCCGTCACCTGCCGTGCGCGGAAACACGGTCACCAAAACATGCGCGCCGCTGGCGTCGGTCTTGATTCGTTTGGCCGAACGCAGCCGGTTCAATTTTTCCTGCACCGCGCCCGCCGCCATTCCACCCACTCGCAACGACACCGCGCCTGCCCATTCAGATTTGCGGCGCAGTTCCAGCGGGGTGCCATTCGCCACCACCCTGCCACGGTCAATGATCATCGCCCGCGTGCATACGGCATCCACTTCTTCGAGAATATGCGTGGAGAAAATGATCGCCTTCTTTTCGCCCATGCCGCGGATGAGCTGGCGGATTTCATGTTTTTGATTCGGGTCAAGGCCGTCGGTTGGTTCATCCAACACCAGTATGTCCGGGTCATGAATGATGGACTGGGCAAAACAGGTGCGGTGCCGGTAGCCCTTGGAAAGCGTGTCCACGTTTTGATGCAGGACGGAGTTTAAAAAGCACAATTCCACCGCGCGGCTGATGGCTGCTTTTTTGGCGTCGCCGCGCAGGCCACGAATTTCTGCGGCAAAATCAAGGAAGCCGTAAACCGTCATGTCCGTGTAGGCGGGCGCATTTTCCGGGAGATAGCCGATGAGTTTTTTTGCGGGGATGGGGTTTTCAGCGATGTCAAATCCACCGACCGTGATATTGCCGCTGCTGGGAGGGAGGAACCCGGTGATCATCCGCATGGTCGTGGACTTGCCGGCGCCGTTGGGGCCGAGGAAACCCAGCACTTCGCCGCGCTGCACCGAGAAGGAAATCCCGTCCACTGCACGTTTGCCTCCGAATGTTTTCGTCAAATTCTCAACTTTAATCATTTTGTCGGCTGCGGTTCAGCAGGCGGATTCTATTCGCAAAACCATTACCGCGAAAACTTCTTGCCCGCTTTTGCATAGAAATAAAACAACTGCGCGGAAATAATGTTCAAAAAAAAATCGCCGGGCGATCCCGGAAAGCTTGGCGACACCAGCGTCCGCTGGTTCGGTGATTCTCAGCAAGGGTGTCAAACGCATTGGAAAAACACCGGCGGGAAGCCGGTTCGGCTGTTATTACCCCGTCAAGTTTTCCCTGAATTTATTGGCGGTTTAAACCTCCGCGTTTGACTTGTGCATGGCCAACACAACGGCTTCATTCATCGCCTGGTTTCGGGCGCACAGAAACCGCACACCTGCCCGTTTCGCAAGACCTGCCAAAAATTCGGCCGATGAAAATCCGGTGGCGCGCAAACCATTCATAACCCCGGTCGGCGAGCCTGCGCAGTCCCGGCCAGCCTGTCCACGCAAGCACCCAGCCCAGACCGACAGCGCGATAGGCTTCCCGAAAAACTTCCACCTTGCGCACCATGCACCCGTCGGGAAAGACCCCATGGATGACGCCCATTAATTCTTCCTGAGTGGTGTGATATTTTGCGGGATCAAACCCCGGGGCCGCAATGTCTTCAAAAGCGAGCCAGCCGTGGCGATTGCGGCGCTGCAAGAAATTTGCCTCGCGCTGGCATAGCGGGCAGTCACCATCATATAACAATTTGAAACGCCACGAATTCATTTGCACAGGAGATAGCCCGAAAGCCGGGCGTTTGCTTGTTTTTAGTTGGCGCGGCTTAAGGTGCGGCCGTTGATGCAGTTTCCGGCATCAGCACGGCCTTGTTCTTTTTGAGAAATTTTTCAACGTCCGACCGGCTGCTCATGGACTCGCGAATCCGGACGGCATCATATTTGGCGAGTTTGTAATGCACCAGCAGTTTGCCCATGCGGCTGACCTGTAATTTCAATTCCTTCATGTGCCAGACCTGGCCGACTGCGAGCGGCGGCGGGGCGGGGCGGGAATCTGGCTTCCTTATAATCACGCCTAATGTTGGCGGGTTATCCGCAAATTAACCAGTTAAATCGGGAATCATACGCTCAAAGCTTGAGCCGCGCCGGATTAAGCTTTCATCCGCACTTGATTTTCGGGCGCAAGTGAAGCAATTTGCCGAACCGCTAAGGTGAACAATTAACAATAAAAGGAAAATTATGGCACACGAACTACCTCCCCTGCCCTACGACAAGGCCGCACTCGAACCCCATTTTGACGCGTTGACGATGGAAATCCATCACGACCGCCATCACAAGGCGTATGTGGATAATCTCAACAAGGCAATCGCCGGCAATGCCGCACTCGAAGCCAAATCTTTGGAACAGTTGATCAAGGATTTGAGCATGGTGCCCGACGCCGTGCGCGGTCCCATCCGCAACAACGGTGGCGGGCATTGGAATCATTCTTTCTTCTGGAAAATTCTCGGTCCGAACGCCGGCGGCGCGCCGACCGGCAAACTCGCCGACGACATCAAGGCTACGTTCGGCAGCTTCGATGATTTCAAGGCGAAATTTGAAGCGGCTGGTCTCGGCCGTTTCGGCAGCGGCTGGGTCTGGCTGGTCTCCAACGCTGGCAAATTGGAAATCGTCTCGACGCCGAATCAGGACAACCCGCTCATGGGCAAGGCGGTTGCCGGCTGCGAAGGCAAGCCGATCATCGGCTGCGATGTCTGGGAACATGCCTACTATCTCAAATACCAGAACAAGCGCGCCGATTTCCTCAAGGCCTTCTGGAATGTGGTGAACTGGAATGCCGTCACCTGCTGATCCTGCTTGAAAAGCAAAACGCGCCGATGAAAGTCGGCGCGTTTTTTGTTGGAGCTTGCCTGTTCGGCTGTTCGGGGCGACGCCGAAGCGTGGAGTTCAATGCGGGTCAAATGCCGCGGGTGCTGATGATTTTGTTCCCCTTGCCGAGCACGATGACACGCGGCTTCCATTTTTTCGCCTTCTTTTCGCCCACCGCCGCAAAGTTCATAATCGTCAATACGTCGCCCTTTTTGCCGAGGTGCGCCACCGCGCCGTTCATGATGATTTCGCCGGAGCCGCGCTTGCCCTTGATGGCATAGGTTTCCCAGCGTTCGCCGTTGGCCATGTTGCCGCAAAGGATGCGTTCGTATTCCTGCAGGCCGCACCTTTCCATCAGGTCGGCCGAGATGGTCAGGCTGCCTTCGTAATGGACGTCGCCGCCGGTGACGGTTGCCCGGTGGATTTTTGATTTCAACAAATGGATCTGCATGTTGGTGAAAGTAATTATAAGACGGAACGGAATGGATTCAACCGGTCATTTTGCCGGGATCATTTTAGCTTGAGAAAATTCTTGAGGATTTGCCGGCCATTTTCCGTGAGAATGCTTTCGGGATGGAACTGCACCCCCCAGATGGGCAACGCCTTGTGCCTCACCCCCATGATCTCGCCTTCCTCCGTTTCGGCGGTGATTTCCAGGCAGTCCGGCAACGTGTCGCGCTTGATGACCAGCGAATGATACCGGGTGGCTGAAAACGGATTGGCCATGCCCGCAAACAGATCTTTTCCGTTGTGCTTAATCGGGGACACTTTGCCGTGCATCATGCGGTAATTCACCACCACCTCGGCTCCAAACGTGTGGCCGATGCACTGATGGCCCAGGCAAACTCCGAAAATCGGAATGCCTTCGTTCGCAAAAGTGCGGATGACATCATTGGACAATCCGGCTTCGCGCGGAGAACACGGCCCCGGCGAAACCAGGATGCGCTCCGGCTTCAGCGCGCGGATTTGTTCGATGGAAATCTCGTCGTTCCGCCGCACTTCCAATTCCACTCCCAGTTCGCCCAGATACTGGACGAGGTTGTAAGTGAACGAATCATAATTGTCCAAAACGAGAATCATGCGCGCGCAATCTAGTTCAAACCGCCGGATTTGGAAATTGAAATCCGGGCTGGCCAGTCATACCGGGTTTTCAGCCGTGGCCACCGCCACCGTTTTGAAGCCCGCCAGAAATTGGTTCAGCACCGGCGAATCATCCGCCTTGCGCCAGGCCAGCACGGTTTGAACCAACGGCAAGCCGGATGGCAGCGGGCGAAATTCCAGGCCGGGTCGCTTGGTTTCCATAAATGTGGACGAAGTAGGAGCCAGACCAAACCCCGCCGATATAAGCCAAAGCTTGGTCTGGATATCGTGGGCGTATTGCGCGGGATGCGGCTTGGCTCCGGCCCGGGTGCAGGCGTCAAGAAACGTGTCGTAATACCGATGCTGCCGGCTGGGGTGCATCATGACCAGTCCTTCACCATCAAAATCCTTCCATTCAATGCGCCGCTTTTGGGCCAGCCGGTGATTGGCCGGCAGCGCCAGAACCTGTTTGGATTCTTCAATGAACTTGTGGGCGAGTTCTGGAAACTCGATGGGCGGACGCAGAAAACCCGCGTCCAATTCTCCGCCGCGCAATTGATGTAGTTGTTCGGTGCTGGTCAGGTCAAACAGCGAAAGCTGCACCCCGGGAAATTTCTGGTGAAACCGGCGCAGCGTGTCGGCCAGCCAGCTTGTGGCGGTGGGCGACACAAACCCGATGCGGAGGGTGCCCACGATGCCCTGCCCCGCCCGTTTGGCGCGCTGCTCCGCCTGCGCGGCATCGGCCATGATCCGCTTGGTGTCATCCAGGAAAACCGCGCCGGCCTGCGTCAGTCTCACGGTCCGCGTGGTGCGTTCCAAGAGTTTCACCCCCAGATGCTGCTCCAGTGACTTGATCTGGGCGCTCAAGGCTGGTTGTGCCAAATGCAATCGTTCGGCCGCCCGGCGGAAATTCAAGGTTTCCGCCACGGCGATGAAATACCGGAGGTGACGCAGTTCCATGTCGCCAGTTTAATTGACACTTTAAAGGTATCAATCCGCAAAAAACAGGTATTGGTGATTTGGCCGGGTTATGCGAATTATTATGCGCCATCCGTCCCGGAGGGGAGCCTGGCAATCAATTAAACGCAATAAAGTATGTGGATTGTCCGTCTGGCTCTGCGCCGGCCCTACACGTTCGTGGTGGCCGCCCTGCTGCTTGTCCTGTTGACGCCCTTCATCCTGATGAAGACGCCGACGGACATTTTCCCTGCCATCAACATCCCGGTCGTCAGCATCATCTGGCAATACAGCGGCCTGGATGCCAGCCAGTTCGAGAAGCGCGTCACCTACACCCAGGAGCGCATTCTCACCGTCACGGTCAACAACATCCAGCACATCGAATCCAACAGCTATAACGGCATCGGCGTGGTGAAAGTCTTCCTGCAACCCGGGGCCTCCGTGGATGCCGCCGTGGCGCAAATCACGGCGTCGGCGCAAACGGTCTTGCGCTTCATGCCGCCGGGCATGCAGCCGCCGCTGATCATTCAATACAACGCCTCCTCGGTGCCGATTCTCCAATACAGTTTCAGCAGCCCGAAGATGTCCGAGCAGGCGTTGTTCGACACCACCGCCAACCAGGTCCGCATCGGTCTCTCCAATGTGCGCGGGGCGATGATTCCCTGGCCATACGGCGGCAAGACCCGCGTCGTTTCGGTGGATTTGAACCTGCCCGCGCTCAAGGCGAAAAATCTGCTGGCGCAGGACGTGGTCAACGCCATCAATGCGCAAAATCTCGCGCTGCCGAGCGGCACGACGAAAATTGGGGCGACCGAATATGATGTGGCGGTGGATTCCAATGTCCGGTTGATTGACGACCTGAATCATCTGCCCGTCAAGGTCGTCAACGGCGCGACGATTTATGTGGGCGACGTGGCGCAGGTCCATGACGGTTACACGCCGCAGCAAAACGCCGTGCGCCAGGACGGCGTGCGCGGCGCGTTGCTGACCATCATGAAGGCGGGCAGCGCCTCGACGCTCGATGTGGTTCGCAACATCAAGGCCGCCCTGCCCGGCGTGATGGCCACGGTGTCGCCGGATCTGCACGTCAAGGAATTCGCCGACCAGTCGCTCTTCGTGCGCGCCGCCATCAATGGCGTCCTGCGGGAAGGGCTGGTCGCCGCCGCCTTGACGGCCTTGATGATCCTGCTTTTCCTGGGTTCGTGGCGCAGCACGTTCATCATCGCGCTCTCCATTCCGTTGTCCGTGCTGTGCTCCATCGCCGCCTTGAGCGCACTGGGAGAAACCATCAATTTGATGACACTCGGCGGACTCGCGCTGGCAGTGGGCATCCTGGTGGACGATGCGACCGTCGCCATTGAAAACATCCACCGGCACATGGCGCTTGGACAGCCGCTGGAGGAGGCCATTCTCATCGGCTCGCAGGAAATCGCACTGCCCGCCTTTGTTTCAACGCTCTGCATTTGCATCGTCTTCGTGCCGATGTTTTTCCTGACCGGCGTGGCGCGTTACCTGTTCGTGCCGCTGGCCGAGGCCGTGGTGTTCGCCATGCTGGCCAGTTACGTTTTGTCACGGACACTGGTGCCCACCTTGGTGATGTGGTTTTACCGCAATGTGAAACTGCATGGTGAACACATTGATGAATCAAATGCGCCCGTCCTGGTGCGGCCCTTCGTGAATTTTCAGCGGGCTTTTGAAGCCGGCTTCGACCGGTTTCGTTCAGGCTATCGCGCGTTGCTGGCCAGTTGCTTTGAACATCGCCGGCCCTTTGCGTTTTTCTTCCTGCTGTTTTGTGTCGCCACCATTTTGCTGACCGAGGCTTTGGGCAAAAACTTTTTCCCGGCCGTAGATGCCGGGCAATTTCTCCTGCATCTCCGCGCCCGCACCGGCACGCGCATCGAGGAGACGGAACGGCTCACGGACAAGGTGAACCAGGTCATCCGCCGCGACGTTCCGGCGAACGAACTGGGCGGCATCCTTGATAACATCGGCATTCCCAATTCCTACATCAATTTGAGCTACAACACGAGCGGCGTCATCGGGCCGGGCGACGCCGACATTCTCGTCTCGCTGAAACCCGGGCACGCGCCGACGGAGCAATACGTCCGCCGCCTGCGCGAACAATTGAACCGGGAATTTCCCGGCACGATGTTCTATTTCCTGCCGGCGGACATCGTGAGCCAGACGTTGAACTTCGGCCTGCCCGCGCCATTCGACGTGCAGGTGGTCGGTCGCAATCAGGCCACCAACCACGCCGTCGCCGTGCAACTGGCCGAGGCGATCCAAAAAATTCCTGGCGCGGTGGACGTGCATGTGCAGCAGCCGGACAACTGGCCCCAGTTCAAAATTTCCGTCAACCGCAGCAAGGCCGCCGAAATGGGGCTGACGGTGAAGGACGTGGCCAATTCCGTCCTGCTTGGCTTGAGCGGCAGCAGTCAGGTGCAGCCGGCTTACTGGCTCGATCCCAAGGTCGGCATTCAATATCTCATCAATGTTCGCGCCCCCGAATATGTGATGGATTCGCTGCAACAGCTTAACGCCCTGCCGGTCAGCGCCAGTCTGCCCGGCGCCAATGACGCGCAGATTCTAGCGAATCTCGCCACGATTTCCCGTGTGGAGGTGCCGCCGGTGATTTCGCATTACAACGTCATGCCGGTGACGGACATCTATGGCAATGTGGACGGACGCGATCTGGGCGGCGTGCTGGACGGGATTCAACCGCTGGTTGACCAGGCCCGGGCCAAACTTCCGCGCGGAACCAGCATTGTCGTGCGCGGCCAGGCGGAAACCATGCGGTCCAGTTATATCAACCTCGGCCTCGGTTTGGTCGGGGCGATTGTGCTCATTTATTTTCTGCTGGTGGTCAACTTCCAGAACTGGCTGAATCCGTTCATCATCATCACTGCGCTGCCCGGCGCGCTCGCCGGCGTGGTTTGGGGATTGTTCCTGTCGCAAACGACGTTGAGCGTGCCCGCCTTGATGGGGGCGATCATGAGTTTGGGGGTCGCCACGGCAAATTCAGTTCTCGTCGTGACGTTCGCGCGGGAGAATTTGAACCGCGGACTGGACCCGGTTTCCGCCGCGCTGGAAGCCGGCGTCGGCCGCATTCGCCCCGTGCTCATGACGGCGTTCGCGATGATCATCGGCATGTTGCCCATGAGCCTCGGCATCGGTGAAGGCGGCGAGCAGAACGCGCCGCTGGGCCGCGCGGTCATCGGTGGACTGGTGTTTGCCACCATTGCGACGCTCTTTTTTGTGCCGGTCGTTTTTAGTTTCATGCATCGGAAAAACCGGCACGCTGAACCTATTGCAACGCCATGAACTCACACCCCTCTGTCCCGGAACCGTCGCCGGTTCGTTTGAGCCGTCTCGGCTTCGTTGTCGTCGTGCTCGTCGTCATCGGTCTGGTCGCCGGCCTGGCTCCGCGCTGGATGGCCCGTCACAAGCTCGTCACGGAGACGCGTGCCGACTCGGTTCCGACCGTGGATGTGGCATTGCCCGTGCCAACGGAGCCGGATTTGGGCACGCCGCTGCCGGCGGATGTGCAGCCGTTCATGCAGGCGGCCATTCACGCGCGGGCTAGCGGCTATTTGAAAAGCTGGCTGGTGGACATCGGCACCAGCGTTACCAACGGCCAGTTGCTTGCAGTGATTGACACTCCGGAAATCAACCAGCAGCTCGCGCAGGCCCGGGCGCAATTGGATCAGGCGAAAGCTTCCCTCGCCCTCGCCAAAACCACGGCCGCTCGCTGGACGGAACTGCTCAAGACCGCCAGCGTGAGCGAACAGGAAACGGCTGAGAAAGTCGCCGACCTGGCGTTGCAAAAGGCGAATGTCGAGGCCGCGCAGGCCAATGTCCGGCGGCTCACCGACCTGGAAAATTTTGGCCGCGTCACAGCGCCGTTTGCCGGCATCATCACGGCACGCAACACGGACATCGGCCAGCTCATCGCCGCCGACAGCGGGCCGGAGCTGTTTGATCTCGCGCAGACCGATCCGCTGCGCATTTATGTCCGGGTGCCGCAGCAATACATCCACGCCATCGCGCCACAACAAATGGCGGAACTGACCTTTCAGGAGCTGCCGGGCAAAATTTTCAAGGCCACCGTCATGCGCACGGCGGGCGCGGTGGACCCCGGCTCGCGCACCTTGCTGGTGGAATTGCAGGTGCCGAATCCGCACGGCGAAATT
>JAJXXI010000477.1 GCA_021781185.1 bacterium | reverse complement strand
AGCTGCAGGCGCGCGTTAAAAACCTGATCGAACGCCATCGCTACCAGCGGAAGCTTTCAAAACAAAACGAGGAGTTGTCCGACGCCATTGAGCAAATCAAGGAAACCGAGCTGCAACTGGTGCAGTCGGAAAAGCTCTCCTCGCTTGGCCGGCTGAGCGCAGGCATCATCCATGAAATCAACAACCCCTTGAACTATTCGCTGACCGGCCTGTTCGCCCTGCGCAACAAGGGCAAAAACTTTCCGGCAGAGCAGCGCGCGGAGTTTGACGTGATCATCAACGACGTGGAGGAGGGGCTGAAGCGCGTCCGCAACATTGTCTCCGACCTACGAACATTCACGCACCCCGGCGGGAGCACCGGCGAAACGGTCGAGGCCGCCAACACGGTCCAGGCGGCCATGCGCTTTCTTGCCGGGGAATGGAAAGACAAGGTGACCATTCACCAGAACGTTCCGCCGGAACAAAACCTCTGGGCCAACCGGAACAAGCTGATTCACGTGCTGGTGAACCTCATTCAAAATGCGATTGACGCACTGGGCGAAAAGACTTTTCCCGACGGCGACAAACCGCAGATCTGGATTGAAGGCCGCACAGAAGGCAACCGCAGCCTGATCTTGGTGCGTGACAATGGCATGGGCATTGACCAGAAAGTGGTGGAAAAAATCTTCGACCCGTTTTTCACCACCAAGGATCCCGGCAAGGGCATGGGCCTGGGCCTGAGCATTTGCTACCGCATTGTGCAAGGTTACGGCGGGAAGATTTCCGTGCGCAGCGAGCGTGGCAAGTCCTGTGAATTCATCCTGGATTTCCCCGCCAACGCCGAAACCGCCGCTGAAAACGAAAATGAACATGGAGAATCCATACGACTATAAAAAATTCGCCGTCCTTTACGTGGACGATGAAAAAATGGCGCTCAAGGCGTTCACCCTGGCCTTTGGCGACAGCTTTCGCATCTTCACGGCGGACAATGCGCAGGATGGTTTAAAAATCATCCGGGAACGCGGTGGTGAAATTGGCATTCTCCTGACCGACCAGAAGATGCCCGGCGAGAAAGGCGTCTGGCTGCTCGAACAGGCCCGGCAGCTCCGGCCCCGCACGTTGCGCATTTTGGTGACGGCCTACACCGACTTTGAAGCTGCCATCGAGGCCGTCAACAGCGGTGCCATATACAAATACGTCTCCAAGCCTTGGGATCCGGCTCAACTGGAACTCAGCCTCCGGCAAGGCCTTGAGTTTTTCATGGTGCAGATGGAACGCGACCAGTTGCTCCGTGAAAAAATGTCCGTGTTGCGGAACATGCTGATTGCGGACCGCATCGTGAGCCTTGGGCTGCTGGCGGCGGGTTTGAGCCACCACATCCGGAATTCCATGGTGGCCGTAAAAACTTTTCTTGAGCTCGCCCCGGTCAAGATGGCCGAGGAAAAGAACCACAACGAGACCTTGCGCGACCCGGATTTCTGGAAAGAATACCATCAGAACGTCCAATCCCAGATCGAGAAAATCAACAACCTGCTCGCCGATCTGCGCACTGCGGCGGACAACAAATCTGGCGGGCCGTTTGCGGATGAAATCAAACCTGAGCCGGCCCTTGCCAAAATTCTGGCCGGGCTGCAACCCGCCTTTGCCTCCCGGCGAATCGAGGTCCAAAATCAAATTGCAGGCAACCTTCCATCACTGCGAGTGGATCTCCCAAAATTCGAACGGCTTTTTGAACTCTTGCTCAAGGACGAACTGGCCATGCTGCCGGCCGGCAGTCGCATTACTTTGACCGCCGAGGAGATCTCGGATGGCCACCGCCCCGAAATCGCCATCCACCTCGCCGACAACGGACCGGCATTGCCCAAAGATGCGCTGCGGGTGGTGCTTGATCCCTTCACTGGCGGCGCACCATCCGAATATGGCATTAACCTGATGGCCTGCTTTTTTATCGCGCACCACCACGGCGGTTCCATTGATGCCAGCAATTTGATCGAGGGTGGAAATATTTTCACCATCCGTCTGCCGCTCCGTCCGGAATCGGTGGTCACCAACTCCGAAGACACCCAGTTCCTCAAAAAGGCGATGTTGAACGAAAAACTGTGGGATAAGCTGATCACGGCCAACTGATGGCCCAAAAGTGATTGTTTTCGCCTAAAAGATTGCATTGACGTTTTACCGGTTTGCATGAAAATGACTTCCGGTGACAGGAATTATACACAACCGCTTACCATCTGTCTAAAATGAAGACAATCCTAGTATTGTCCCCGCATCCTGACTTTGCCGAGACCATCCGCGCCAGTCTAAACGCCGAACAATACCGCATAGTCCACCGGATCACTGTGGAGGAGGCCGAACCGCTCATGGTTCACGGTCTGGCCGGTGCCGTGATTCTGGATGCCGATCTCATGGGAGTGCAAAGCATTTGGAGCATTGAACGTCTCCGGCGGCGCGACAAGAAAACCCCCATTATTGCTTACACTGAATTTGCCCAGGCAGACTGGGAAGAGGAAGCGTTTCTGCAAGGTATCACCCACGTCCTGACCAAGCCCGTGCGTCACCGGCTCTTGAACTCGGTGCTGGACCGACTTTGGAATATGGCCACCGTTCCAGCGCAGCGGACCGTGACGAGTGTGCCGACGGGAAACACCGCCGTCTTTGCCCGCACGGTCCTAGATCCCAGCGCCGGCGGCCGCTTTGTAAACGCCGCGCAGACACTGGATGTGCTGCGTGATTTTTCCCCGATCCTCACTCATTCGCTGGACGCCGAGGCGATGCTCAAGCAGTTCCTGCAATTTCTGCGCGACATCATGAGCGTGAACCGCGCGGCCATTTTTCTTAACCGACCGTGTTCGCCGCTCACGGAAGTGGTTTCGCCTGATGACAGCCGGCGGTTGCGCTCTGCAGCGGCCATCGGACTGGCCAACGGACTGCTGGAACATTTTGAATTGTCTCTCGACTCCGGCATTGGTGCACAAATCACCCGCCTCGGACGCATCCTGCGCCGTGACAGCGACGAAGTTCGCGCCGACCCCGAAGCGCAGAAAGAATTTGAACTGCTCGGCGCGCAGGTGGCCGTGCCCATCCCCAATCGTGATTCCATCATTGGCGTGGCTATTTTTGATGGCCGTGTGACCGGAGAACCGTTGGTAAACGTCGAGCTGGAATTGATTTTCCATCTCCTTGAACAGGTTGGTCTGGCGCTCCGAAATATCTGGCTGCACGACCAACTGGCCGGCAATCACGAAATGATGACGGATGTGCTGCGCGAGCTCAACAGCGCGTGCATTGTGGTTGGACGCGACTTGAAAGTGCTGCACGCCAACAAATCCGCACGCCGCCATTTTGGCCGCAAAAACGAACGCTCGGGGCGGCTGGAATTCAGCGATCTCCCGCCGGCGCTCGGGGCCAAGATTTATCAAGTGCTCAAAACCGGCGCGGCCTTGGAGCCATTCCGTTATGAACCGGAGAATTCACCCGGAACGCTGTATAAGATCAGTGTGCTGCCGTTTCAGCACGGCAATTCATCGGTACCCGTTTCCGCATTGTTGACCGCCGAAGATCTGACCGAGAGCGAGCAGTTGAGCCGATTGGAAGTCGAGACCTCCAGCCTCCGCCTGCTGAAGTCCATGTCCTACCGTTTGGTGAACGAAATCGGCAACGCCATCGTGCCATTGTCCACGCACCATCAATTGCTGAACGAACGTTTCAAGGACGCCGAATTCCGCAAATCACTGGATGAAGCGCTCGGTGAAAGCGTCCGGCGCATCATGCGCCTGAACAATCAAATGCGCTTTCTGGCCCGTGAAGGACAACTGGAGCAGGAATCATTTTCCGTTGGCAAGCTGGTGGAGGAAGCGTATCAGGACGCCTCCAGCCAGCAAACCGGCAAGACCGGCCAGTTGAAATTTGAGGATTCAGCCATCCCTCTCACCATGGTCGGGGACCGCGCCGCATTAAAGCATGCCCTGTCCGAAATCATGCTCAACGCCATCCAGGCCAATCCGCAAAATCCAAAAATAGGGGTGAAACTTCAGTCCGCCGGCAGCAATGGCGACCGCTCTCTCACCATCGAAGTGCAGGATACGGGGGGCGGTTTCACTGCCGAGACGGCTCAAAAAGTTCCCGCGCCATTTTACACCACCCGCCAAGTCGGGCTTGGCTTGGGACTCACGGTCAGCCAGAAGATCATTGAGACCCACCATGGCAAGTTGGAAATCGTCCCGTCGGAATCCGGAGTTGTTCGGGTGTCGCTGCCCTTGGGGGCCACTGCGGACCATTGACTCGGGGCCGAATCCTTGAATCAAAAAAACCCGCAGGAATGCCTGCGGGTTTTTCGTTCTAAAAAATGCGGCCTAGGCGCCGTTGTCACCGATAGCTTCGACGGGGCAGCCTTCCTTGGCTTCCTTGCAGCGGGCATCTTCGTCCGGAGACTCGGGCTGCTTATAGACGAACGAGTAACCGCCGTCTTCATTGCGTTTGAAATTATCCGGTGCCGTTTCGCGGCACAGGTCGCAGTCAATGCATTGATTGTCCACGTAGTATTTTCCGGATGCGTTTTCGGTGTATTTATTTGCGACGTCAGCCATAAAATTTAGTCAAATGTTAGGAAAAAATTTTGCCGCACAACGGGGGCAATGGCAAGCAAGATGTGCCGTCCGGATTCAATTAAAACTTTTCATTCAAACCCAAATAAGTATCTTGCGGCGATGCAAAGAGGCAGTTTGCGGCACACAAAAATCGTTTCCACCCTTGGCCCGGCCACGGACTCCGCCGAAATGATCGGCAAGCTCATTGACGCCGGCGTCAACGTCTTTCGGCTGAACATGTCGCATGCGCCGCATGAGTGGGTGCGCCGCGTCTTCAACGACATCCGCGCGGAATCCGCCCGGCGCAACTGTTTTACCGGCATCCTGATGGACACGCAAGGTCCGGCGATTCGCACTGGCGACATTGCTTCGCCGCTGGATTTGAAACCGGGCCAGAAGTTCACCCTCACCGTTCGCGGCGAGCAAAGCGAGGAGGAGCATTCCGTGGACGTGAACTACGAGAATTTCGTCAATGACATCAGCGTGGGTGACGTGGTGTTGATTGACAATGGCAACATCGAAATGAAGGTGCTTGCCAAAACCGGCAACAAGGTGGAATGTCAGGTCCTCACCGCCGGCAAGCTCGGCAGCCGGCGCCACATCAACCTACCCGGGGTCAAGGTCAGCCTGCCAGCGCTCACCGCCAAGGACATCAAGGACGTCAAGCTGGGACTGGAGCTGGGAGTGGATTTCATCGCGCTCTCCTTTGTGCGTGAAGCCCGCGACCTGCTGCAACTCCGGGAAATGTTTGAAGGCAGCAAACGCCCCCCGTTCGTCATCGCGAAAATTGAAGATCAGCAGGCCGTGCTCAACCTCGAAGCCATCGTGCGCGAGGCTGATGGCATCATGGTCGCTCGCGGCGACCTGGGCATTGAAATCCCCTATTACGAACTGCCCATCGTTCAGCGCCGCATCGTGAAGATGTGCCTGCGCTTCGGCAAGCCGGTGATCGTCGCCACCCACATGCTGGAAAGCATGATTACGGCACCCATGCCCACGCGCGCCGAAGTCACCGACGTTTCCAACGCCGTTTACGAATCCACGGATGCCATCATGTTGAGCGGTGAAACCACCGTGGGCAAATATCCGCTCAAGTGCATCGAAGTTTTCGACAAGATTGCCACGCGCATCGAACGCAGCGGCAGCGCGCAGTTTCATGATCTGGCGGAACTCACTTCCGCCCGCGAAAAGCTGGTTAAAAGCGCCGTCGTCATGGCCAATGAATTGAAGGCCGGGGCCATCATTTCCTTCACCCGTCACGGCCACATGGCGCGCTACGCCGCGTGGATGCGGCCGCGCTGCTCGCCCATCTTTGCGATGTGCGACAACGAAAAATCCGCCAACGAGCTCACCTTGAGCTGGGGGGTCCAGCCGTTCGTCATGGAGTTCGACTTCATCAACCCGCAAAACACCATCGAGGAAGGCTTGAAAAAACTGATCGCCTCCGGCCGGCTACAGCCCGGACAGATGGTCGTAATCATCGGCGCGATTTCCGTGGGCACTGAAATTGTGGATGCCGTGCAGATGCGCATGGTTTAGCACCCCCTCCGCAAGGCACGCCCGGGGTGGGCTTTGATTGCAGGCCGAGTTGTCAACGCCGGGGAATGCCCTGACCAGAAACCTGTGCAGAGTCATTTTCATCCTGCGGCACGAGATTTCCGCAATGAACTCCGATGAAGCGACCACCGGGGTGGATAAACCTATCCGGGTTCGACCGTCATCAACACTGGCACTTTGGCCTTGGTCGGCAGAGTCGCCAATGCAAGTTTCGTCCTGCTCGGCACCACCAATCTTTCCAATCCTCCAGCGGATTGGACGCGCCTCCAGACCAATCAGTTTGACAGCGACGGGAATTTCAACTTCACCAACACGTTGGACACCAACGCCCCACGGAACTTTTACCGGCTGTAACTTCCCTGATTCAAAACGGCCCACTTGACGACCGTGTCAGACGGTCCGAGGTTGGGCCATGAAACTGAAACTTGCATTGGCGGCAGCAGCTCTCGCCGCGCTGCCGGCTTTAACCTTGGCGGAGCAGACAAACACACCGGCAACCACCGGTGCGCAGACACAAAAATCACAGACTGTCCAGCCTGCGCAATCAACCCAGGCATCGGCCCAGTTCACGAAAAAAGTGGATCGTTCAACCGAATGGCTTCCACTCTCGGATCTGACGCGTCAACCGCCAACCGGTAAAATTGATCGCGTGGGTAATTTGAGTTCGCGACCGTGGACGAAGATTGTCGGGTGGAATTCGCAGGTTCCGAATCTGTCAAAAGATGATTCACACAAGCCGCAACTGGTGTTGCTGTCGTTCAACTTCAAATGATGGACGCCGGTGCGCTGAATTACATTTGCAGCAACTTGACCGCCGCATTGGCCATGTTGAGCACCGTGTTGGGGAAGAGGCCGAGCCAGAAAATCCCCGCAATGCAAATCCAGGCGGTCACTTTCGCCGGGGCGGAAAGTTTGATGACCGTCAAATCCTTCGGTTCCCTGCTCCAGTAAATCGCGCGGACGACGCCGAAGTAGTAGTAAAGCGAGATCAGCACGCCCGCGAGAGCCGTAAAGACAAGGCAATAATAAGCGTGATTGCCCGTGGTTTGCGCCGCCTCAATCACGGACTTGAGCAGCAGAAATTTCCCAAAAAAGCCAGCCAGCGGCGGAATGCCGGCCAGTGAAACCATCGAGATTGTCAGAGTCGCGGCGAGCAACGGCGAACGCTGGTTCAAGCCGGCGAGGCCGGAAATATCCTCGGTGTCCAGATGCCGCAACACGACGGCGATGACCAAAAAGCCGGCAAGCACGGTGAACAGGTAGCCGGCCAGATAATACAAAATCGCCGCCTGACCGCTGGCATTCAACGCCGCCACGCCAAGCAACAAGTAGCCCGCGTGAGAGATGCTCGAATAACCGAGCAGACGCTTGAGGTTGCGTTGCGGCAGGGCACACAGGTTGCCGTAGAGAATCGTGATTCCGGAAATGATGATAAGCAGATTTGCCCACTGGTGCGTCACGCCCGGGACGGCGGTGAACAGCACGCGGAGCAGCAGCACAAATCCCGCCGCCTTGGAGCCAATGGCCAGAAACGCGGTGGTCGGGGTCGGCGCGCCTTGGTAAACATCCGGCACCCAGATCTGGAACGGAAACGCGGCGATCTTGAAACCCAGCCCCACCAGCACCAGCAACACGCCGAGCAGAAATATTTTGCTGTCCGCATACTGTGAGGCCACGGCGGCGAGTTCCGTAAAATTCAACTTGCCCGTCGTGCCCCAGATGAGCGCAATGCCGAAAACCATGAACGCCGAGGACAAGGCACCGAGAATCAGGTATTTCACCCCGGCTTCGAGCGACACCAGTTTGCCCCGCTGAAAGCTGACCAGCACATAGAACGTGATCGTGATCAGTTCGACGGAAACGAACAACATCGCAAAGTCATTGGCCGAGGCGGCGAACAACATGCCCGCCAGCGCAAACACGATGAGCGAATAGTATTCCGAGATGGCCGTCAGACGGTCGGAAAATTCCATGGCGATGAAAATCACCAGAATGGCCGCCACGATGAAAAATTGTTTGAAGAAAAGGGATAGGCCGTCATTCACAAACGAGCCGTGGAAAGCCGTGCCGGTCAGACCGAAATTGCCGAGGCCGCCGAGGCTGGCCAGCAGCAGGCCGCCCAACGCCGCTATCACCAAATAGCCGAGGAACTTGCGCCGCTCCGCAGGCATGAACAGATCCGCCAGCATCAGCACCAAGCCGAGGCCGATCACCGAGATTTCCAGACTTATCAGGGAAGCGTTCATCAAATCAATTTTGGATTGCCGGCGGCTGGCTGCTGTTTTGCGTCAAGCCGGCCTGCGCCACCACTTTTTCCGGGGTCATGCCGGCCGTTGCCAGGCTCACGATCTTCTCCGCGTCCGGATAGATTTTATCCGTGAGCAGTTTCGGCACGAAGCCAAAGAGCAGCAGGCTGGCGAGCAGCAGGGCGTAAGGCAGCTTCCGCCAGAGATGCGTGACGGCGGTGATGGAATTCCATTTTTCCGGCAGCGGCCCGTGCAGCACGTTGCGGACGGCCCGCGTCATGTAAACGCCGCCAATGACGAGCGCGCCCCAGAGCGCCAGCACCGTGACAATCGGAAAGGCTTTCCACGCGCCGAAAAACACCGTGGCTTCACCCCAAAAATTGGCGAAACCCGGCAAGCCGCAACCGGCCATGGCCGCCATCAACAAGGCCGTGCCGATGAAAGGCAGCTTGCGGCAGAGGCCGCCCAGCTCCTTGATTTCCAGCGTGCCGGTCTGCTGATAAATGTAGCCGCTCAAGGCAAAGGTCAGCGCCGCGAGGAAGCCGTGCGCGATCATGATGAGCACCGCGCCGGTCACGCCGATGAGGTTCAAGCTGGCAATGCCGAGAAAAATGAAGCCCATGTGCGCCACGCTGGAATTACCAATCAGCAGGTTCAAATTTTTCTGACGCATGGCGACCCAGCCGACATAGAGAATGTTGCCAAGGCACAGGAGCGCGAGCAGGTTCATCCACCTCTGCGCCGCCTGCGGCAGCAACGGCAGCGCGATCCGAATCAAACCGTAAAGGCCGAACTTCTTCAACACGCCGGCGTGGAGCATGGCGGTTGGCGAGGGGGCCACGCCATAGCCGAGCGGTGCCCACGAATGAAATGGCCAGAGGGAAACCAGAATGCCAAAGCCGAACAGCAGCAGCGGGAAGATGAAATTCTGCACATTGACGGCGAGCGGATTCTCCTTTGCGTGAGCAATGAGTTTCGGAATGTCGAACGTATGTGCGCCGGAACCGAGGTAAAGCGCGATCAAGCCGATCAAGGCGATCAAGGCGCCAACGCTGAGATAGATCGTGATCTGGAAGGTCGCGTAATTCTTTTTTTCGCCGCGCCCCCAGACGCCGATCATGATGAAGGTGGGAATGAGCGCGAGTTCGTGCAGGAAATAGAAGAAGAACATGTCCAGCGACGCGAACGCGCCAAGGATGCCGCCAATCATCACGAGCAGCAGGATGTAAAATTCCTTTTCCCGGGTTTGAATTTCAAACGAACAGAGCGTGGCGGCAAACGCCACCAAGGCACCCATCAAGATCAGACCGACGTTCAAGCCGTCCACTCCGACGTGGTAGCTGATGCCGAGCGATTCCACCCAGGGGATTTGCTGCACAAACCGGTAGCCGTCCGCATCCACCGGCGCGCCGGCATACTGGCAAAACATTTTCACCGCCAGCACCGCCGAAACCAGTGTGGCCAGAACCGCGACGGCGCGGATAACCAGCCGGTAATTACCCGGCACGAGGATCAGCACCAATGCCGCCAGCAGCGGCCAACCTGCGATGTAAGTCAGTATGGACATTTTATTTTCCCAAGACGAAATAGAGCAGCACCGCCACGCCCAGCACAAACAGGAAGGCGTAAGTCTGGAGATTGCCGGTTTGAACCAAACGTAAGGCCCGGCCGGTCAGATCCGTGCCGCCGCGAATCAAACCAATGCAACCACCCTCCACAATCCAGCGGTCAATC
>JAJXXI010000615.1 GCA_021781185.1 bacterium | reverse complement strand
AAGGCGTTGCTGCATCTGTTCAAATTGTTGCCGGGAAATGCCCACGCCAACAGGTTGCCAGCGGCGCGGCGGCGGCAAAAGCAAAAACGCCGCGCCTGTGCGGCGCGGCGCGGAAAGAGCGGACCCGCTTAATGATTCTGCGATCGCCTCTCCCGGCGGTCATCGCTGAAATTTTGGGTCGGTTGATTTGCCGGCGCGGAGTAGTTGTTGGGCCGGGGTTCAGTTGGGGCGACATACTGGCGGGGCGCAGGCTGGGGCCGCTCGGTGTAGGCGTGCTGCGGATAGGCCGGCCGGATCTGTCGTTGGGACGCAGACGGCGGTGGCTGGACCTGATTTTGGCCGGCGGACCAGTTGCGCGGCGCATTATTATTATTCACCGCTGGAGGATTATTGGCCCGCAGGACCGGGTTTTGCGCCGGCCGCACGAAAGTGTTCTGATTTCCGGTATTCGGGCGTTGTTCCGGCCGGTTGTGTTGCGGAGCCGAATTATTATGCGATGGTGCCGGACGACCAATTTCATTGCTCGGGCGGAAGCGGTTTTCCATTTGTGATGGCTGACCGTTTGACGGGCGGCGGTTGACCTCGTTCGGTGCGACGTTGCGGTTGTTGGGCGGCGCGACATTGCGCTGACCTCCGCGATTGTCATAAACCGGTTTGCCATAATTCCGGGACGGGTTGCCGGGAGCCCGGTTTGCGCCCGGCGTATTCATGCGTTGCTCCAAGTATTGCACCCGCTGGCCCCGGCGCCCGGAGTGAATCACGGTGTTGATGGAGACAGGCTCAATGGAGCGACGAGAGGCCCGACCAATGACGCCGACTGGCACGCCGTCATTGACGATGGTGCGACCCCGATCCCGATAATTGTTCATGACGGTTGTCCGGCCGTAGATTTGCGTGATCTGATTTTCCGGCACGCGATAGTGGTGCGGCCGCCGGTCGCAAAAATGCCTGGTCGGCACGAACGTGTAACAACTGGCCGCCAGCCCAAAGTTGAAGCCGATGGCGACATGTTGTCCGCGATAGAGGAAACCGACGTCCGGGCGATAAACTGAAAACGGTGGCAGTGGTGCCCAGCCGCAATAATCGCCACCGGAACGCCAAGTTACCCAGGACGGCGCCCAGACGGTGTCCGGCCACCAGCACCAGCCGTAACGCGCGTCCCGAAACCAGCGACCATAATGAAAGGTGACGCCCCACGCATAGTCGGAATCCCAATACCAGCCGTAATCGGTGTAAACCCAGTGGCCACGGTTGCTGTAAGGTTGCCAGGACGTGTCATAGATAACGGTGGTTGGCCGCCAGCAGCGGCCATAACCTTCCACAACCACCCACGAGCCGTAGGGAGAGAGGTTGTCGTAAAAATAATTCACACTCACATTGGCGGTCGGGGCAACCACCTCGGAACTCGTCGTTTGGTCGGTTGAAGCCGGATTATAGGGCGCGGCGGTTGTCTGCGGCGCGGAGAAATTCTTGTCGTGCGCAATCATGGCATTGAGCAGATCCATCGGCACGCCGGCATCGCTCAGGGTGATGATCTGGTCGGCATCCAGATTGAAGGCGGTGGGACAATTTGTAATATAGGACTGGATCACGCTCACATCCACGCCAGCCTGAACAAGCTTGAGCACCTCGGCGACGGGACTGCCGGGGGGAATGTTGGCCGGCAAAGGGTTCTCTGCCACCGCGTTGGGTTGCGGCTGATCCTGTGCCAAAATGCGGGGGACGGCACCGGCCACCAAGACTACGATGGCCAGAAAGCTGAACATTTTGCGGGCAATGGTTGTTTTCATAAAATTGGCTGATCGTAATATGTCACATAAATTAAAAACTGACCAGCCATGAAAGTTTCAAGACATTTCCACGGTTTGCCGCCACGCCGTAAAACGGCAAACAGGCGCTGAACGGATGTTCTCCTCTGAGGGTTTGGGCTTGAGCCTCAACGGTGTATTTAAAATTAATTCGCCTGTGACGTGGGGTTTTTGCATCATCCGTCCGATGAAATCCATGACGGGATACGGTCGGGGCGAATGTGCCCAGCACGGCTTCAAAATCACGGTCGAATTGAGTTCGGTGAACCGCAAACAGGCGGAAGTGTCTGTCACCCTGCCGCGCGAGGCCGAAATGCTGGAGGCGCAAATCCGCGACGCCATTCACCGCAGCGTGGCGCGCGGCCGCGTCAACGCCCGGATCGCCTTTCACGCCGCCGAAGGCAAGCTTTCCGCCCGCAAACACATCAATGAGGCGCTCGCCAAGGCTTACGCCGCTGAATTCGCCCGGCTGGCCAGGCAGTTGAAGATCGACGGGGAAGTGACGCTGGACCAGGTGCTGCGCGCCCCGGGCGTGTTTCACACCGACGAGGAACTGGCCGAGACGGAGGATTTGTGGCCGGCGGTCGAAAAGTCGCTGGCCCAGGCGCTCGGTGCGCTGGTGAAGATGCGGGAGCGTGAAGGCGCGCATCTGGCGAAGGATCTGGCCGCGCGCATCGGCCTCATGCGGTCGGCGGTGGAGAAAATTCAAAAGCAAGCGCCGCAGACGGTGGAAAATTACCGCCGGAACCTGCTCGAACGCGTCAAGGCCGCCGGCATTGAAAACATCGCCCCGAACGATGAGCGCCTGCTGAAGGAGGTTGTGCTGTTCGCCGACCGGTCGGACATTTCGGAGGAGTTGACACGGCTGCAAAGCCACTTCACGCAGTATGCGGACTGCTGCAAGGCGAAGGAACCGGTCGGCCGCACCCTGGATTTTCTCGCGCAGGAAATGAACCGGGAAATCAACACCATTGGCTCCAAGGCAAACGACGCGATCATTTCCCGTGAAGTCGTGACGCTGAAGGCGGAACTTGAAAAATTCCGCGAACAAGCCATGAACGTCGAATGAAGGCAAGCCCCCGATCCAATCATCCCGCACCGCGCCAGCCAGCCCAGGTGGAGGTCGCCCCCCCCCGGTTCACCGTGCGGTCGGCACCGTTATTGATCCTGATCTCCGCTCCGTCCGGCGGCGGCAAGACGACCTTGTGTGATTTGCTGCTGCAGTCACGGCCGGAAATGAGCCGCGCCATCACCTGCACCACGCGGCCGCCGCGGCCCGGCGAAAAGGACGGCGTGGATTACTATTTTCTGACGGCGACGGACTTTCTGAAGCGCGTGCAGGCGGGAAATTTTCTGGAGCACGCCACGGTTTACGGCAACAGCTACGGTCTGTTGAAATCCGAACTGCTCGGCAAACTGCGGGCGGGCAAGGACGTGCTGCTGAACGTGGATGTGCAGGGCGCGGCGACCATCCGGGCGGCGGCGCAGGCGGAACCGGAACTGAGTGAAGTGCTCGTCACCGTCTTTCTCACGCCAGCGTCAGTGGAGATCCTGAAAGCGCGTTTGAAAAAGCGCAACTCGGACGCCGAGGCGGTCATCCAAAAGCGGCTGGCGGTGGCGAAACAGGAGGTTTCGCAGTGGAAGAACTTCGACTATCTGCTCATCAGCACCAGCAAGCAGGAGGATTTGCGGCGCGCGCTGGCGATTGTGGAGACGGAGAAAATGCGGGTGGCCCGGTCACCGGCTCCGGAGTTTTGACCGCCCGGAAGTTAGCGATTTGAGCAGCGGACATTTTCGATTAAAGTCAGGACATGAGTGTTGCCAAAAAAATCATTCTCGGCGTGACGGGTTCGATTGCCGCGCACAAGGCGGCGGATTTGGCGAGCCTGCTCACCAAGGCCAAGTGCGACGTGCGCGTGGTGATGACGGCGGACGCCCGGCGCTTCATCACGCCGGTGCCCTTCAAAACGCTCACGCGCAATCCCGTCGTCACGGATCTTTACGACGAGGACGAGGGTTGGAAGCCGGCCCACATCGAACTGGCGGATGCGGCGGATTTGCTGGTCATTGCGCCGGCGACGGCGAATGTCATCGCGAAAATGGCCCATGGCCTGGCGGATGACGCGCTGACTTGCATCGCGTTGGCGCTGAACCCCCGGGCAAAAATACTGCTCGCGCCCGCCATGAACGGCAAGATGTGGCTGCATCCCGCCACGCAGGCGAATGTGCAAACGTTGCAGGCGCGCGGCGCGGAGTTCATCGGGCCGGATGAAGGCCTGCTCTCTTGCGGCTACGAGGGAATTGGCCGTTTGTGGCCGGTGGAAAAAATCGCCGCCCGCATCCTGGCATTGTAGGGCGGCAAAGACTGCGGTGGCCCATGAAATTCTTCGATTGGGAACCATTTAAAAAACTGCTGCGGCTGCTCGCGGCGGACAGTCCGGAACCGGTGCGGCAGGCGGAGCGCATCGTGGCGATCCAGCGCGACGTGGTGCTGCCGGCCAAGGTGGGCGTGTTGCTGGTGGTCCTCTATTACCTTTATCAGTCGGGCTGGGATTATGACATGCCAACGACCTGGTCGGTGGTGCAGGAAGTCCTGCAAAACTATTTTTTAGTCTATCTCGCGTGCAACATTGTCGGCGCGATTATTTTCTTCAACTGGCGGCGACTGCCGCCGGAACTGTTCCAATGGCTGGCGTTTACGATGGGATTGCTGGATGGATTATTCGTGACCGGACTGGTGATCGTGACCGGCGGTTTTGACAGCATCGTCTTCTGGATCCTTCCCGGCCTGATCGTGCTGAACGCCCTGAGCATTCCCTTGGCGATGCCGCAGATGGTGCTCAACGGCATTTTAAGCCTGTTATACCTGGCGGCCGTCGTGTCCCTGCCGTATCTCGGGCAAAACGACACCGCCATCATTGTTGTTCCAGGGCGCAACCCGGTAGGCTTCCGCGAGACCAACCAGTTTACGCGGGAAAAGCGGGAAACGGAAATCCCGCCCCGCTCCCAAAATGCCGTCTGGAAAACCAACAGCAACGATACCGGTTCCGCCGAGGAGGTGCCGACCGAACTGTTGCTGTTGCGCCTGTCGCTGTTGTGGCTGCTGACGGTCTGCTGTTATGGCGCGCAGGTGTTGCTGGAGCGGCAGCGGCGCGCGGCGATCGAATCATTGGAATTCGCCACGCGGGAAAACCAATTGCGTTCCGCCGGCCGGCTGGCCGCCGAATTCGCCCACCAGATCAAGAATCCGCTGGCGGTGATCAATAATGCCGCCTACTCGTTGCAACGCTCGTTGGCCGGTGCCGGCTCGGCGGCGGCGCAACAGGTGGACATCATCCGCGAGGAGGTCGCCCGGGCCGACCGCGTGATCACACAGATCATGGGCTACGCCCAGTTGAGCGAGGGCCGCGTGGAAAAACTGGACGTGGTGGAAAAGATCAATGCCGCGGTGGAACAGGTTTTCCCGGCGGCGGTGCCCACGGGCATCATGGTGCGCAAGCAGTTCGCCGCCCATTTCCCGCCGCTGTTGATGCAACGCGCTCATCTTTCGGAAATTCTGCTCAACCTGCTGCAAAACGCCCGCGAGGTGCTCGGCGACAAAGGGAACGTGGCGGTCACGGCAAACTGTTTGCCGGATCATGCGGTGCAAATTGCCGTGAGCGACGACGGGCCGGGCATTCCGCCGGAACGGTTGGAACGCGTGTTCGAGGCGTATTTCACCACCAAGGAAAGGGGCACGGGCCTTGGTCTGGCCATCGTCAAACACAATGCCGAACTTTACGGCGGCACCGTCCGCGTGGATTCCGCGCTTGGAAAAGGGGCGAAATTCACGGTAACCTTGCCCGCCAAAGCGATGCCGAAACCATTCACCAAATGAGCGTGCCCCTGCCACCAGTGCTCGTCGTGGACGACGAGAAGAACATGCGCCGATCGCTCCAGACCATGCTGGGCGACGAAGGCTATGCCGTGCGCACGGCGGAATCCGCCGAGGAAGGACTCGCGCTGCTGGCGAAGGAGGAGTTTTTCATGGTCATCACCGATGCCCGGCTCGGCGGCATGACCGGCTATGAATTTCTGGCCAGGATCCGCCATCAGTGGCCCGACCTGCCGACCTTGATGATCACCGCGTTTGCCACGCCAAAGCTGGCGGTGGAAGCCATCAAAGCCGGCGCGATGGATTATCTTTCCAAGCCCTTCGAGCCGGAGGAATTGTTTCACTCCGTCGCCCGGTGTGCGGAACGCCACCGCCTGCTCCGCGAAAACGCCACGCTGCGCTCCCGGGCCCGGGAGGTTTGCACGCTGGAACAGATTGTGGGCGAATCCGCAAAAATGCGCGAGCTGCGCCAGCTCATCCGCACGGTCGCGGCGACGGATGCCCGCGCCCTCATTCTCGGAGAAAGCGGCACCGGCAAGGAACTGGTCGCCGGGGCGCTGCACAGCCTGGGCGGACGGCGCAATGAGAATTACGTGCGCATCAACTGCGCGGCCATTCCCGAAACACTGCTGGAAAGCGAATTGTTCGGCCATGAGAAAGGCGCGTTCACCGGCGCCTTGAAACAAAAGACCGGGCGCGTGGAGGAGGCGGATGGCGGCACGATTTTCCTCGATGAAATTGCGGACATGGGCCGGGCCTTGCAGGCGAAACTGCTGCGGTTTCTGGAGGACGGCTCGTTTACCCGTGTTGGCGGGACCGAGGAGCTGCGCGTGAATGTGCGGCTGGTCGCGGCGACCAATCGCAACCTCATGCAGGCCATCAGCGCCGGCGAGTTCCGCGAAGACCTGTTCCACCGCCTGAACGTGGTGCAGTTCAACCTGCCGCCGCTGCGTGACCGCGGCGATGACATCCGCCTGCTGGCGGAGCATTTCCTGAAAGTTTACCGCGCGATTCTGAACAAGAACATCAGCACCTTCACGCCCGCCGCCCATCAGCGGTTGCTCGCCCATCACTGGCCCGGAAACGTCCGCGAACTGCGGAACGTGGTGGAGCGCGCGTTGATTTTGGAAACCACCCGGGAAATCCAGGCGTCCAGCCTGCCGGATTTCGGCGGGGAACAGCGGCTGCAAAAAGGCGCGGTGCTGGCCAGCCCGGATGAACCGATCGAGGCGGCGCTGGAACGGATCGAACGGGAATTGATCCAGTCCGCGCTGGAACAGAATGGTTTTAGCCTGACACGTGCGGCCGTCCAGCTTAAACTTACCCGGCATTCTTTGCGCTACCGGATGCAGCGTTTAAACATGAAAACTGCCACTGGCGATATTGACTCATGAACTCCTTCTCGATGAACTCCAACAATGAATCGGTGCAGTGGCTTATATTTGTGGCCATCTTGCTGGCCATCGGCTTTGGCATCACCTGCTTCATCGTCTGGCTGTTTGTCCTCCGCAAATCCGGCAACAAGAGACCCCGGCGCCGGAAACAACGCCGGCATCACCATATCAATCCCACCCTTGCCCAGACCGGCGGCCTGCCGCCCAAGCGGAAACCCGGCGAACCGCCTCCGGGGTTGTGACCATGCAGCACAGTCGCGCGCTCACCAAAAAAAGCGCCTCCAATCTCGCGCTGGCGTTCATTCTCCTGCCCCGCGAGAAACGCGACGCCATGTCCGCCCTCTACGCGTTCTGCCGGGCGGTGGATGACGTGGCCGATGAAGATGCCGTTTCCACCTCCCAGCGCCGGGACCAACTCGCCGCCTGGCGCGACGACCTCCGCCGGGCCTGTGAAAATCAGGTGCCGAAGTTTGTGCTCAACCAGGAATTTCAGCCCGTCATCCAGCAGTTCAAGCTGCCCTTCGCGCTGTTCGATGAAATCATCAAGGGCTGCGAAACCGACCTGACCACGCTGCGCTATGACAACTACGATCAGCTTGAACTCTATTGTTACCGCGTCGCCTCGGCCGTCGGCCTGTTGAGCATCGAAATTTTCGGCTACCAGAACGCCGCCTGTCGCGACTATGCCATCTACCTAGGCAAGGCGCTTCAGCTTACAAACATCCTGCGCGACGTGAAGAACGACGCCGCGCGCGGCCGGATTTATCTGCCGGCCAGCGAGCTGGAGAAATTCCGGGTCAGCGAGGCGGACATTTTGCAGGGCCGGTATTCGGAGCGATATTACGCCCTCGCCGGCAGCGTGGCCGCCCGCGCCAAAAGCTTTTATGAACTGGCCCGGAAAACCCTGCCGCCGGAAGACCGCCGATCAATGGTCGCCGCCGAATTGATGGGTTCGGTTTACTGGCGGCTGCTGCAAAAGCTGGAGCGTGGGAAATTTGATGTCTTTGGTCCTGCGCCGCTGAAGTTGAGCAAGCCGCACAAGCTCGCGCTCATCCTCAAATCGTGGCTGCGTCACGCCACCGGCTCCACGGCGTCCAACTACGGCGGAAACTGACCGCCCCGGTCTGGCCCGCGCCCGGATTCAAAGCGAGGATGACACCACGTCCTCCAACAGACGGCCGCGAAACCAGTTGCATCGCACTATTGGCCGGCGGCGGACTTGATGGCTTCCAATTCCTCCCAGCGTGCGTAAAGTTGCGGCACCTTTTCCTTCGCCGCTTCAAGTTCGGACGTGAGTTGGTTCGCCTTCATCGCGTGTTTGCGGAAAAATTCGGCGTCGGCGAACAAGCCTTCGATGCGCGCCACCTCGGCCTCCACCGCGTGAATTTGGGCCTCCATGCCTTCCAGCTCCCGCGTTTCCTTGAACGAGAGTTTGCGCGACTTCGCTTTTGGGGCGGTGGTTTTGGCGGCTTCCACCACCGCCTTGTTCGTCGCTAAAATGGCCGCGCTCTGACGGGCGGCGGCCGCTTCTGCTTTTCGTTTCTTCTCCAGGTAATAATCGTAATCGCCGACGCTGTGATGAATTTTGCCGTCGCCCTCGAACGCAAGAATGTCCGTGCAGACGCGGTTCAAAAAATAGCGGTCATGGCTCACCACGCACGTCACGCCCGGAAACGCCACCAGCGCCTCCTCCAGCACGCGCAACGTCGGCAGATCCAGATCGTTCGTCGGCTCGTCCAAAATGAGGAAATTGCCGCCGCACTTGAGAATCTTCGCCAGCAGCAGCCGGCTGCGCTCGCCGCCGGAAAGCTTCCGCACCTGCGTCAGAATGCGGTCATCGGCAAACAAAAACCGCTTGAGATACGAGCGCACCGAAATTTTGGCGTCGCCCCAGATGACGAATTCCGTGCCGTCGGACGCCTCGTCCAGCACGGTGCGGTCCTCGTTGAGCTGAAGCCGGCCTTGGTCCACATAATTAAATTTCGTGAGCTGGCCGATCTTTACCGTGCCCTCCGTCGGCGCGAGCTGGCCGATGAGAATTTTCAGCAGCGTGGTTTTGCCCAGGCCGTTCCGCCCGCAGACGCCGATACGGCGGCCGTTCTCGAAAGTGAAATTGAAATCGGAAAACAATCTTTTCCCGGCCAGTTCCATGCCCAACCCGGACACCTCCACTGTGCGGTTGCCCAATTGCGGCGGCGGCGGGATGACCAGTTCCATGTCCTCCTCGATCACCGGACCGTCCTTCGCCGCCTCGTCGTAGTAACGCTCAAAGCGGTCCTTCTGTTTGCTGCGTTGCGCGCGCGGCCCCTGGCGCACCCAGGCCAGTTCCTTCTTCAGGAACATCTGGCGCTTGTGCTCAATCACCGCATCCGCTTCCTGCCGCTCCGCCTTGGCCAGCAGATAATCCGTGTAATTGCCGTTGTGCGAAAAAAACTTCCCGTTGCACAGCTCCAGAATGGTGGAGGCCACGCGGTCGAGGAAATAGCGGTCATGCGTCACCACCAGAAATGCGCCGGTGAAATTCTCCAGAAACTCCGCCACCCACTCGATGGATTCCGGGTCGAGATGATTTGTGGGCTCGTCCAGCATCAGGAAATCAGGCTGCGACACAATCGCCCGGGCCATGGCCACGCGCCGCTTCTCACCGCCGGAAAGCGACTCCACGCGCCGGTCGCCGGCCGGACAGTTCAGATGCGACATCGCGACCTCGATGCGCCGGTCCACCGTCCAACCGTCCAGCACCATGATGCGCCGCTCCAGTTCCTCATGCCGCTTCGAGTCGTGCGGCAGCGATTCAAACTCCGTGATCAGATTCAGCACATGCTGCGCGCCGTCGCGGATGTTTTCATAAACATTCTTCGTGGCATCGAGCATGAAATCCTGCGGCAGATAGCTCACCACGAGATCGCGTTGCCGCGCCACCACGCCGCTGTCCGGCGATATCAGTCCGGCGAGCAGTTTGAGAAATGTCGTCTTGCCCGCGCCATTGCGGCCGACCAAGCCAATGCGGTCGCCCTCCTGGATGCCGAGCGTGGCGCAATCAAGGATGGCGC
>JAJXXI010000059.1 GCA_021781185.1 bacterium | reverse complement strand
CCCCCTTCGCGGGGGTGTAGCTAAATTGGTTAGAGCGCTGCCCTGTCACGGCAGAGGTTACGGGTTCGAGCCCCGCCACTCCCGCCATTTTCGTTTACGTGCCCCATTGTGGCAAACAGAACTTCGGCGTCCAGAAGCAAGTCTGCCGACTTCAAAGCTGCCAGTTCCGAAGCCCGCAAACCTGTATGCACCGCCATCAAGTAAACCTTCTTACGCTCGCCGGCTGCGGCCAACAGCCGCACCATTTCGTCATCACTCAATGCCCGGATTTCTTCGGCGGCACCTTTCTTGGTTTTGACTTTCTCAACCGATAGGAGGGGATTCACGTTCGCGCGCCCCAAACGAACCAGCCAGTTGAAAAGGCAACGCGCCGCCTCCAGATAATCGTTGGAGGTCTTGTCGCTCATTTCAGTTTGTGTCCGCAGCCAGGTCTTGAATAAATCTGTCATCACGTCTTTGGGGAACAACCAAGAACAATCCGCAAAACCACTTACACAGAAATCTTTACAAAACCGGAAAAAGAAGGCCAACGCCTCGAACAACTGGAGCTGCGGGCGCTTTGAGCGCCTCCAGCTTTTAATCGCCTTGGGGGGTTCACGCTATCTCAAGCCTCCGGCTTTGCCGGAGGTCGCTGACTTTCCTGCCGGGCGGCGAACCTTGCCAGTTTTTGTCGCCAGAGCCAGCCGTTGTCCGTGTTCCATGCAACCGGGAGGCAGGAAATGTTGTTTTTATCGTTCATATTATTTCATCTTTCCCAACAATCGTTCCGCCAGATGCGGGGGCTCATCCGGTTTTCGCGGTCAATCGCAAACCATTTGTCCCGCAACACATCCATGGCATTGGCAAATTCAAACTTCAACAGCACCTTGCGTATCGTTTCACCGCCAGGAGCTCCACCGCCTTGAATGCCTTGTCATCAAACAGAAATTCTTCGCGCGGCCCCGGCTTCTCCAATTGCTCATAAATCTTGAGTTACGGCTCAATCGTGTCAAAAAACTGGTTTTAGCTTTTCCGGGGATCAATCAACGCCTTGCTGATCGTCTCCATGCTCAACTTGCATGCCACACCCTCTCAAAGTGGGACAAACCATGTAGCATCGCCAGAATTGTCGAGATGCACCCGGCACTGGTTCTGTCATAGTTGTCTGGTTGCCCGTATCTTGTCCAAATGAAGATGAAAAAGTCTATTGCGTCCACCAGCATGACTCCCGCCTCTGGATTTTGCGCGCCCGGCCCGCGTTTGGACCTCGGGCGGGCTTCGGAATCGGACACCCACTCCGCAAATTGAGCATTTTTAATTTGAACCAACTCCCTGCCGTGCCACTCAAACTTTCGGTGACCAGAGCAAAATTATCCGAGGCATTCACTTTGGTCGCGGGATCGAGCTCTCTCGAGATCGGATCAACCAGTTTGGTGGCGGTCAAATTTTCCCGCCTCGCGCGCGAAGATGTGCCGCCCGTAAAATCGGGTGCTTACGCCTGCGTCTTTGGAATCACCGGATTAAAACGGAATTGAAACCGATCATTTTACCAAATGAAACCCACCAAAATAGACATCGAAAAAACGGCACGGCTTTTCAAGCCCGCCTTCACCTTGCTCATTCTCGCCGCGCTGCCGCTCTGTGGATTTGCCCAGGCAGACGCAAAACCGCTTACCCCGCTCGACTCGCACTATCTGGCCCAGCCGGCCCGCGCGGACTTGCCCACGCTGTTCATCATTGGCGATTCCACTGTGCGCAACGGCAATGGCACCGGCATGGGCGGTCAATGGGGCTGGGGGGATTATCTGGCACCTTATTTTGACACAAACAAAATCAACGTGGTCAACGACGCGCTAGGCGGCACCAGTAGCCGCACATTTTACCGCGACCGCTGGCCTGGCGTGAAGGCCATGATGAAACCGGGAGATTTCGTGATCATGCAGTTCGGCCACAATGACTCCAGTCCAATCAATGAAGCGGTTGCCAGCCCGCGCGCCCGCGCCCGCGGCACCATCCGGGGTGTCGGCTCCGAAACCGAGTTGGTAACCAACGTGCTCACCAAAAGATTTGAGGTCGTCCATTCTTTCGGTTGGTATGAGGAACAAATTATCAATGAGACGCGGGCCCAGGGCGCCACGCCAATGGTTTGTTCTCTGATTCCACACAACAACTGGAAAGACGGTCGGGCCGTGCGTAACAAGGAGGACTACGCCGGTTGGGCGGAAGAAGCCGCTCGCGCCGAACACGCCCCGTTTCTCGACATCAACGAAATCATCGCACGGCGGTATGACCAAATGGGCCAGGAAAACGTGAAGCCGCTGTTCATCGTCGGGGCCGGACCGCACACCAGCATGGCCGGCGCAGAGACCAACGCCACCTGTGTCGTGGCCGCGCTCAAGGGGTTGAAGGAAAATCCGCTCGCAAAATATCTTTCGGAAAAGGCCGAGTCGGTCGCTCCCGCCGATTTAAGCCACCCTGAACCCGCCATTTCCAAACACGATTAATTCATGAGAACACGTCTAACGGCCCTGGCCTTTCTGCTGGTTTTGTCAACTGGATTACTGCGCGCGGATGACCCCCGGCCCGTGGTGGACGCTTCCAAATTAAAGCAGGAGAAAATCGCCAATCCTGCGCTGCCTACGCTGCACATTGTCGGCGATTCCACCGTGCGCATCGGCGGCGCGGTCAAAGGCCTTGTTGGCTGGGGTGAACGCATCCAGCCATATTTTGATCCGGACAAAATCAATGTCGTTAACGAAGCCATCGGCGGTCGCAGTGCGCGGACGTATTACACGGAAGGGCGCTGGCAGCGAGTCGAAAACGAACTCAAACCCGGTGATTTCGTCGTCATTCAGTTCGGCCATAATGATGGCGGACGCATCGGTGATCCGAGAAACAAACATCGCGCCGACGGCAAAGGCATCGGCGACGAAACCGTGCCGGACACAATGCCCGACGGTTCGATCGAACAAGTCCACACCTTCGGCTGGTATATGGCGCATTTCGTGACCACCGCCAAGGCGAAGGGTGCTACCGTGATTCTCTGCGCGCCGATCCCGCACAAGCAACGCTGGGAAAAGGAACGTGATTTCGCCAATGTCGCCCGCTGGGATCAGGAAGTCGCTCAAGCCCATGGCGCCTTGTTTCTGGATCTCACGATGGTCATCACCGATGGCTATAAAAAAATCGGGCGAACGCAGGCGGACAAGTTTTTCGCCGACAAAGGCACGCACACCAACAGCGCCGGGGCGGAATTCAACGCCCGCTGCGTGGTGGCCGGCCTGAAAGGCCTGCCCGGCAATCCGCTGGGCAGCTTCCTTTCCCGTCAGGGCCAAACCGTGCCGGCCTGGCGGCCTGGTTCCCCAGCGGTTTCAAACCACACTCCCAATTCAGCAGATTAACATGAAAAGATTCCATCATTTCTCCAAAATGAATGTTGCCTTCGTCCTGCTGGCAACCAGCGCCACGTTGGTCTGCGCCCAGCCCAGTCTCAAATTCCAATTTGGCGGCCAGCCGGACCCGGAGTGGACCGAGGTGTTCCCGACCAATTTATATTCTGCCAGCGCGGGCTACGGGTTTGAGCCCGGAGCCATGGTTCAGGCCGGCAAGGCTTCCGCTGTCAGCGATCGTCCGTTTTATTTTTCCGTCAAACTGCCGGAAGGAAATTACAAGGTGACGGCAATCCTCGGCGGCGAGGACGCCGCCACCACCACAGTGAAGGCGGAATTGCGCCGGTTGATGCTGGAAAAAATCCACACCGCTCCGCGCGAGTTCGCCACGGAAACCTTCATCGTGAACCTGCGCCAACCGGAGATTCCCGGCGGCGACCATGTTCACCTCAAGCCGCGCGAACGGACGACGGAAATGTGGGATTGGGACAACAAACTCACGCTGGAATTCAACGGCGACCATCCGAGCGTGCAGGCGCTGGAAATTGAAAAAGTGGAGGTGCCCACGGTTTTTCTCCTCGGCGACTCGACGGTTTGCGACCAGCCCGCCGAGCCATGGAACAGTTGGGGCCAGATGCTGCCGCGGTTTTTCAAGCCGGAAATCGCCGTCGCCAATCATGCCGAATCCGGAGAGACGGTGGCGGATTCGCTCCGTGCCCGGCGGTTTGCCAAGGTCTTCAGCCTGATGAAACCTGGCGATTACCTGTTCGTGCAGTTCGGCCACAATGACATGAAAGACAAACATCCGCACGCGCTGGCCACTTACAAGGCGAACCTGAAGAAGTTTGTCGAACAAACGCGCGAATTGGGCGGCACTCCGGTGCTGGTGACTTCGATGGAACGCAAGGCCGGTGTGAAACACGATACGCTCATGGGTTATCCCCAAGCCGTGCGCGACGTGGCCAAGGAAGAACAGTGCGCGCTGATTGATTTGAACGCGATGAGCAAAGTGTTTTACAAGGCCCTCGGCGGGAACCTCGGCAAGGCGTTCCAAGACGGCACGCACCACAACAATTACGGCAGCTACGAGCTGGCCAAGTGCATCGTGGAAGGCATCAAGCAGGACAAGCTGCCGCTGGCAAAATTCATCGTAAATGGCTTCGGCAACTTCGATCCGGCCCATCCCGACCCCGTCGCAGATTTCTCGATGCCGGTCAGCCCGTTGCATTCAGACGTGAAACCGCTGGGGAATTGACGGGTTGCATCCGCGTCGCACAGGTGCCATCTGCGTCCCGCCGAATCGCGGCGCGTCGGGTGGCGTTTGATGACCAGGAGGATTTGGTTTCAAATCTCGCCTCACGGTTCCGGGCGGACACCCGAAATGACCTGCGGCAAAACCCTTTCCTTCCTTGACTATTCGGCCGCCACCGCCACCGGCGTCAGCGTGACCGGTCCGAGCAGGCCGCACTCGGTCAGCGGCCAGTTGGAAGCGTCGAAGGGCTTGTAATTGATGTTTACAAAGTTCGCATCGTGAAATGTTTTCCACTTCACGCCACGCCGGTCCAGATCACGGATGCGGTTGGCGTCCACGCTCGTGACTTCCACTGCGAGAACATTGCCTTTGGGTTTTAGATTATCCACGACCACGCGGAATGGCGGCGCAATGAGCGTGCCGTAATCCTTGCCGTTCACGCGCACCCGCGCGCTCTGACGCACGTCGCCGAGATTGATCTCAAAATGTTTGCCTGCCGAATCTGGCGCATCAAACGTGGTCTCGTATTTTGCGGTTCCAGCGAAGACTTCCGTGTTCGTGTCAGGGAATGTTGTCCACGAGGCAAGCTTGGTGATCTGGACCCCTGGCGGCAGCGTCGGACCGCCGGAAATAAATTTCACACTCCACGGGCTGGTGATTTCAACCGGCTGGCCGCTGGCCCGCCAATCATTCCAGGCCGGGCCTTCGACTTTCTTGTCGGCGAAGGCGCGGAGAATCACGGACTGACCGGCGGCAAGCTGCAGATGTATCTGTCGGTCCGCATTCCGCGCGGCCACACCGGAACTGCCAGTCATCGGATTCAAAACTGCGACAGATTGTGCCGGCCGGGAGAGCGTAATCCAGCCATCAAAATTGTTCGTGCCGCGATTGGCGATGAAGTAGTTCCAGCCACCATCAACGGTGCGGCGGACAAAGGAAAGTCCTGCGTCAGCCATGGTTTCATGTGGTATTCCTGCCTGCCGCAGCCCCAAGAAATGTCCAGCGGAATCAAGGGTGACCGAGCCTTTGCCAAAATTTTTGCCGGATGGCTTGTTTTCCATGACCTCGTTCAGCTTCATTTTTTGCCGTTGGAACCACCGGCGGCGCTGCTTCAAATTTCCCAATCCCGAGACGTCTGCGGGCAATTGCTTTTCAAAAACCACCGTGGCGCCATTTTGGGCCAGCGCGAGCAGTTGCTTGAACGTTTCCAGCGGAATGTATTTGCACTCCGGCACGAGGATGACGTGGTATTTGCCGCCGGGCATCCGGATTTTGCCCTCCGCAACTTTCGCCGTTTGCAATTGTGCGTCGGAAACGTAGTCAAACGAATAACCCTTATCCCATAATCCCTTGGCCGTCCGACCAATGGGCTGCTCCTCGAACCACGCGCGGGCATGAACGGTGAGTTGCGGCAGCAGCTTGTCGCCGGGCTGCATCCAGAAATCCTCGATCGGCCAGTAGAGCAGGATGTCGTTGTCCGGCTTGCCGGATTGCAAAACGGCCTGGCAGCGTGCGATGTATTCGTTGAGCGCGGGCACGTCGTGCCAGATGGAGTTGCGCGGATTCATTTCCGTGGAGGCATAAAAAAGCCAGCCAGGCCAGCCGGCTGCGTCCGGCGAATAGCAAAGGCCATGGTAAACGATGTGATTCACGCCGGAGAGGAACATGTCGTCGGCCAGGCCTTTCAAATCGCCGAGCGTCACGGTGAAATGTTCCGCCAGCCAGGTGCCGGTTTCGGCGGACGTCAGTTGATGTCCGGCCACATGCGCGGCGGAGGAGGCGAATTTGGAGATGAGCTTGTTGCGGTCGGTATGAAACATCTCCGTTTCGGGGATGTCGGCATCGGCGTAAAGATCGAGCCAGTTGGCCGGCGAACCATGCGCCTGATAACGCGTGAGGAAACCGTTTTGATGCGCCCAGTCAATCCACAGCGGCTCGGACTGTTCCGCCATGATGTCGGAGACCGTTTCGCGGTAATCGCATTTCACCCGTGCCGCGTGCTCGTCCTCATTCGTGCCGAACAAGGCGGGCAGCTCGTCCTGCAGCTGGTAACCGCGCAGCTTTTCAAATTGCGCGAAAAGGTCCGGTGACCAGTCCGTGCGGTATTCGTAGGAATCCTGAAAGACGGCGCGCGGCTTGGGGCCATGATAGTTCTTGAAGGCCGCATCAAACCACGGCAGCCAGTCGCGCACGGCCTGCGGATAAAGCGGATTGAGCATCCATCCTTCGCCGCCAGGCGCGGGACGTTTCACCTTCTGGCCGGAGGGTTTTTGTGAAATCGCGTAAATTTCCCAGGAGCCAGCCGGGGCCACCCAGTCCACTGAACCGTCGGCATTGATTTTGCCGGCGAGATCCACTGGTTTGACTCCGGGCGAGAAGGCCATGAGCGCCTGGGTCGCCGCGCGGTTGAATTCCTCCGTGAGCTTTTCGCCGGCGGCCAAATGGTAAGTTTCTACGACGACGCTGGCGTTGGCGTCCCGCGCACGGACGGTTGGCCCGCCAAAACACCAGCCGGTGCCAAGCGTCATGTCCACGCCCATGCCGAGTCGGTGCGCTTCGCTGACGGACCAGCCCATCATCGCCATCCATTCGGGGGAAAGATATTGGATGTATTTGTCCTCCCAGCCCTTTGCTCCATAGATCGGGATGATGTGGACACCACCGAGACCGGCTTCGTGGTAACGCGTGAGTTCTTTCGTGAGATTGGTCTGATCCACGGCGCTGCCCATCCACCACCAGAACGCCCAGGGCCGGGTCTGGGAAGTGATCGGCGGCCAGGCGACCGCATCATCCGCCGCGCACGCGGGGAAAATTGAAGGGGCAACCAGGGTCACGCCGAGCAGCGCCACGAACAGGCATTGGCTGGGGAATTTCATACCTGAATTAGACACGGCCATCGGTTTTTTACGCAAGCGGAGATTGTAACAATTTCTGGCGATGCGAGGGAATTGAACGCTGTTCGGCGGCCGCCACATCTTGAGCCGCGTCGCGCAGACTTTTTATTCGGTTCGCGAGCGGATCAACACACCCCTCCGAACCGCCAAGAATACAGGCGACGACTGGTCTGTCAGTGTCCGCACATCCGTGCCACCAGCGGGGAGATTTTATTAGCCGACAGCGACACTATTCCAGCAGATTACACAACTGATTGATTTCCGAAATGTCATACATGCCGCCAGTTTTCCAACCCGTGCCCAGTGCCCAGATCAGCTTGATTTGTGGAGGGGCCTTTCTGAATTCCACACTGCCATCGCTATACAGAACATTCCAGCCCTTGCTCCGGCTGTGGGCAAAATTGGCGCTGGTCATCTGAATATTACCATTCGGGTCAAATTGGGTTGAATCAATAAAATCCATGCCAAACACAGCCCGCTTATTGAGGTCGGAGTTTTTTTGATACAGGCGGCGGTTGCCAGGTAATCCAAATGTTGAGTCGCTGGCATTGACCACATGCGGGTTGCAAATATAGCTGCCGCGGCAATTATTAAAGTCTCCCGGCGCACTGGAAGTTGACAGGAGAGGCGAATACATATCCGAACCCAGAATCGAGTGTTTGGCATTCAGACTGGGGCAATAAAAAACGCCGCCGTTGCCCGCAAGTTTCATGGGATAGAAACTGCCATTGTCCGTAAAATTCGTCGGGCTCAACGACCCGTCAATCTTCACCTGAGCGGTGGCATTGGGCACATAACACAACCAGCGCGTATAGTATCCACCGTTGATCACATTAACGGCATTGCCACCGGCGTGTGTGATGGGATACCAATCATTGAAGTCGCTGGAATAGAGCGAATAGGCTATGCCGAGTTGATGGAAATTATTGGCGCAGGTGATGCGCTGGGCTTTCTCCTTGGCGGCGGACAGTGCGGGCAGCAGCATCGCTGCCAGAATGGCGATAATGGCAATGACCACCAACAATTCAATCAAGGTAAAACCGTCCCGCGCGCTGCGCCCAATGTTTGAATTTTCGTGCTGTGACATGGCTTCTGTTTTCATAAAAATGGCAATGGAAGTCTCAAAACTTCAGTGATATTGCAGTCAATATACTTGATTGTAATGTGCCAACAATCGCCAGTTATGGGGATGTCCGCCGGTGGTGGGCCCCACCAGACGTTGCTTAAGATGCATTCAATCCGTTTTCCGAAGCCGGGCTTGGGCGTAGCGGCGACGCTCCTCGTGTTAGTGTGTTGGCGATGCCCTCGTCGCCAGTTGCTGGGGCAGGGTTGGACCAGTCGGCAAAAAGTATGACGAGGGCGTCGCCGCCACCCAGGCTGACTTGGTTCTGAGTTAAAAACTAAAAACCCGGCCAGCGTAAACTCTGGCCGGGTTGCGATGTTTGTGCGAGGTGTGCGGCAGTTGACCGCCGCACGACAGCATCCATTACAATTTCAAACGGAAGAACACCGTGGGTGCCGTCGGGTCAATCGTGATATTGGTGGAGGTGATGCTCGTGCTGCCGGGCAAATCCACCCAGTTGGTGCCCAGACCGGTGCCGAGGTTGTTGGTCTGCATCTGCAGGGTCCAACCGGAGTTTGTCGGCCAGCTCAAGGACAGGACGTTGCCACTCAAGCTCGTGAGGATCGGCGGCGGATTCTGATTGATCGGGCTGACGCCGCCACTGACCAATGTGATGGTGCCGTCTGTGGCCAGGTTGTTTTGCCACACATAATTGGTGGTGCCCGTGGGATCGGTGGCTGGCAGGATCGGGTTCACAAACGTAACGCCTTTGTTAAACAGCGTGAATTTATCGCCGTTGACAAGCGCGGGGCCCGCGTTGGTCACGACCAGCGTGGCCGTGCCGTCAATCGTGAACGTCTGCGCCGCCAGTTCGCCACTGTTCGGCGTGTTGGTCCGGGAGAGGTTGATCGTCACCGCACCGGCCAATTCCACATTGTTGGTTGCCGTCAACACCCCGGTCGGCAAGCCGACATTGAGGATGGAACCCGCATCCAGCAATACCTTGCTGGACCGGATGGTGCCGAGACCCGCCAGCGTCTGGCCGGAATAGACTTCAAAGACGCCATTGGTTACCAGATTGGTGCCGGTGGAGTCAATGTAACCCAGCGCCGAGGCATCCAACACGGCACTGGATGCAGCCAAGGTGATGACGGTTGAGTTGGTCAGCGAGACAGGCGCAGCCACGGCCAACACGCCATTGCTGATCGTGGTCGCACCGACATAGGAAATCAAATTGGTATAAACGTAATTCGTCACCAAATTGTAATTGGAATCCAGACCGATCACCCCAAACGATCCGCCATTTAGGGTCAGTTTGCCGGTGCCCACTTTTACGATATTGTTGTCGCCGGAGATGCTCCCGGAAAAAACGGTGCTTATGCCCTTGGCACCGATCCAGTAAGTAGCCGGTCCCGTTGTCGGGTCGGAAATACCACCCCCGCTGTTTCCGCCGATGATGGCCCCCAAAGAAAACGTGCCGGGATTACGGTTAAACAAGTAGCCTCCTTCAAAATCGAATGTTGTATTATCGCCACCGTTCACGAAGGTGGTGGCGGAAGTGTAGATT
>JAJXXI010000515.1 GCA_021781185.1 bacterium | reverse complement strand
GCGAGAACGTGATCAAGGAACTCCAGTCGGGTTTTGCCCTGCCGACGTTGTGCCTGGAAAAGTTCTGGGCGACGGAAGCGGCGTTGAGTCTGGCCACGCTGACTTACAACTTGACGGTGCTCTTTCAACGGCATCTGGGCTGGCAGCAAAAGGTGACCATCCACTCGCTGCGCTTCTGGCGGTTCGTGACGGCGGGCGTGCTGAGTTATGCCCAGGGAAAAACCACCATCAAGCTGGCCGTGCCCCACCGCGAACGCGCTTGGTGGCGGCGCTTATGGGAGAAGATTTTGAGTCCGTTCCCCAACGGCAATGCAGTTGAAAACCGACCCGCCTTCACCAGCTAAATCACATGAAAATTTAACTCTCTACTGCATGGTTACGGCTAAGCGTTCATAAATAGTGCAAATCCGAAATTTACAACGGCCGCGTATTTGGTTATAGGTCGCACATACACAACTGCAACGTGTCTGATTGCGAAATCCGCCGACCGGGCACTGGAAGGAACCGCAAAATGAATATGATGAAGACTATGACGGCGATTGCCCTAGTGGCCACCTCGCTGGCCACCACCCGGGCCGGGGAAGCGACCTTGACCATTGATGCGGAACAGCCGGCCGCCAAATCCAGTCCCATGCTCTACGGCCTGATGACCGAGGAGATCAATCATTGCTACGACGGCGGGCTTTACGCCGAACTGGTGCAGAATCGCGCTTTTCTCGATAACGCCAAGGAGCCGGCCCACTGGTTGCTCGTGCAGGGCAACGGTGCTGTCGCCACCATGGCCTTGGACCCCGCCCAACCGCTCAACGAGCATTTGACGACCAGCCTGCGTCTGGACGTGAGCGAAGCCAGTCAAGCTCACCCGGCTGGCATCGCCAATAGCGGTTACTGGGGCATTCCGGTGCATCCGCACACCCGTTATCGCGCCTCGTTCTATGCCAAGGCTGAACCAGGGATGTCCGGCCCGGTGACCGTGTCCATCCAGAGCGAAGACGGCGAAAAGGTTTACGCGAAGGGAACCGTGTCCGGCTTGACGCCCGAATGGAAGCACTATGAACTCACGCTCAAAACCGGCAAGGCCGAGCCAACAGTCAAGGCTCGTTACGTTCTCACCGTCACCCAGCCGGGAACGGCGTGGTTTGATCTGGTTTCACTGTTTCCGCCAACGTGGAACAATCAGCCGAACGGTTTCCGCAAGGACCTGATGCAAATGCTGGTGGATCTCAAACCGGCTTTTCTCCGTTTTCCTGGCGGCAATTATCTTGAAGGCGACACCGTTCAGCAACGCTTTGACTGGAAGAAAACGCTCGGGCCCATTGATGAGCGGCCCGGGCATCAGGGTCCGTGGGGCTATCGCTCGACGGACGGCCTGGGCCTGTTGGAGTTTTTGGAATGGTGCGAGGACATGAAGGCCGAACCGGTGCTGGCGGTTTACGCCGGTTATTCGCTGAAAGGCGCCCACATTGACCCGGGTGCCGATTTGACCCCGTATGTGCAGGATGCTCTTGATGAAATTGAATACGTCTCGGGTCCGGTCACGTCCAAATGGGGAGCACGCCGCGCGCAGGACGGCCATCCCAAACCATTCAAGCTTCACTACATTGAAATCGGCAACGAAGACTGGTTCGACAAATCATTGAGCTACGATGGACGCTTCGCCCAATTTTATGATGCGATCAAAGAGGCGCATCCCGAGCTCAAGTGCATCTCCAGCGTGGGCAGCGAGCAACCCAAGGAGAAGCGCGTGCATAGCCGGCAGCCCGACTTCATTGACGAGCATTACTATCGTTCCGCCGCCGACTTCATGAATGATGCAGCGCACTTCGATCATTACAGCCGGACGGGGCCGGATATTTTTGTCGGCGAGTGGGCGGCGTATGAAACGCCGAAACCGCCGTGGGAAACTTCCTTGAAAGACTACCCGGCTACGCCGGATATGAAGGCGGCGCTCGGCGACGCCGTCTGGATGACGTCCATGGAACGGAACTCTGACATCGTCAAAATGCAGTGCTACGCGCCGCTATTCGTCAACGAAAACCCCGGAGCTTATCAGTGGCGTCCGGACATGATCGGCTACAATGCCCTGCACTCCTACGGTTCGCCCAGTTATTACGCCTTCCGAATGTTCAGCCGTAACCACGGCGACGAAATTCTGAAGGCGACAATGGATGGTGCCCCCGTCGCCTGTTCAATCACCAAGGACAGCCAGCACGGACTGATCTTTGTCAAACTGGTCAATACGCAGCCCAAAGCCCAACCACTGAAACTGGACATCCAGGGAGTCCGCAGGCTGAAATCAACGGCCACGGCCATTACGTTGACCGCCGCGCCGGATGAATATAATTCACTCAACTCCCCCACCCATGTCGCTCCCGTCACCCGCAAGCTGTCGAACGTCAAGCCGGTGTTTGATTACACGCTCCCGGCAAATTCCATTACTGTGCTGAAGCTCGGGATTCGCTGATGGTTTTCCTCCGGAATCACTACTGTCCGGTTTAATT
>JAJXXI010000405.1 GCA_021781185.1 bacterium | reverse complement strand
CACCAGCTTACACCACCCTGCAAGAAACTTAGTTTCGACCGGCAGGGGTTTGTTGTGGAAAAGTCGTAGTGACTGCGATAGGGCCGCAGCCAGACGTTGACACCAGTCCATCGGGCGCAACCAAATCCATCAAAACAGGGTGCTGCCCGTGTGCGGAGAAAGTTACCGATCCGTGAAGCCGATGGCGATTGCTTTGCCGTTGAATTTGAACTCAAATGTCCCGGCCACCGTTTGATGATCCGGGCGTGTGCCCGATGATTACGATGATTTCACCCACCACCGTTTAGTCCCTAATCGGCAACTCTCTTTTATGAACGTTCGGCTTATGGCTCGGAGCAACGGGCGGCGGTTCTATGGCAACAATTCCCCGGCAAGCATTCTGGCAAGGAATTCATATTGCGGGAGTGAATTATACATCTGGGCCGAGACGCGCAACAAACACTTGGGGGCCGCCGGCCAGGGCATGATTGGAACCTCGATGCCATGCCTGATCCGCCAATCGGCTTGCAGCGGATATTCGTTGACCGGCAAGGTTGGCAGGGCATCTGGCGAGGCGTCAGAAATCGGCACGGCAGCCAGCGAGCCAATGAATTCCGGCGGACACGGTTCCTCGATTTGAAGCGCCATGCACAGGACTTTTCTGGCGGCCAGCGCCAAGGCGCGATTGCGCGCCATGATTTCCGGCCAGCCGCCAGGCAACAGGGATCCCATGAAACGCATCGCTTCCGGAACGCTAAGGCAGGCCGACATATCGCAGGTTCCCGTCCAGCCAAACTCAATTTGAAACCGCGAGCGGTCGGTTCTCGATGAATTGGCTCCGTGACTGATGATCAGCGGGTGAATCAGTTTTTGGCGCCCGGGCCGAACGTATAGAAAAGCAGCGCCTTTCGGCGCACAGAGCCATTTGTGACAATTACCAGTGTAATAGGCGGCTCCGAGGCTTTCCAAATTCAGCGGCAACATGCCGGGCGCATGCGCCCCGTCCACCAGCGCATCCACGCCCCTCGCTGAAAGCGCGCTCACCAACCGCTTGATGGGCATGACCACTCCGGTCGGACTGCTCACATGATCCAGCAGAGCCAGCCGCGTATGCGGAGTCACGCAGGCGAGAATTGGGGCAATAAGTTCTTCCGCGCCACGCAAGGGAAAAGGAAGGTTCGCGATTACGACGCGGGCCCCCGAGCGGGCGGAGACAAAGTCCAAGGCATTGCGACAGGCGTTATACCCCTGATTCGTGACAATCAATTCATCGCCGGGCTTAAAAACCAGCGAACGCAGCACGGTGTTGACACCTGCCGTGGCATTGGACACGAAGACCAGATTCTCCGGCTCCGCTCCCACGAATTGGGCCAGCGCCGAGCGGGCGGTATCCAGTTCCGGCTCCAGTTCGCGCACCAAAAACTGCAATGGTTGGCGTTCCATCCGCGCACGCACCTCATTTTGAAATTCCAGAACTCGGCGGGGACAGGCACCAAACGCCCCGTGGTTGAGAAAAACCACCTGCGGATCCAGCAACCACTCGCGCGGATCACAAGCCGGTTGATCCAAATGCGTGGTTACGTTCATGATTACGGCAAAATCTCAATGCCACTGATTTTGGCATTCTGATCTGGACTGTCCGGGGCGGCAAGGATGCGGATGACAATGTTCCCTTGCTTATCAGGCGCAATATCCCGGAATTCTTTGACCAGCGCCCGGTCTTTGCCACCGGCGGCGGCATAAATATCAAGGTTGGTCAACACCGGCTGACCGTTGATTGTAATGTTTTCGAGGCGGGTGCCCGCGCCGCTGTCGAAGATTTCCGCGAAATGCAAACGCACAAGGTAATGTTCACCGGCGGGCACGGGAAAGGTATAGGAGAAATCGTGGCCGTAGCGTTCGCCCTGATAAACGGCGGCGGGTGCCGCAAGCGGAACCCCGGCGTCAATGGGTGAATCTGCATGATTGACACTGCCGGAAACCATGTTGGGGTCGGGAATAAAATCGCCGACCGGCTCGTCGCTGCCGCAAGCGATCCGAATGGGCAACGATAGATGAACAAATTGATTCGTCGGTGCCGGTGCCGGCAACGGGGGATACCGAAAATCAACCGGCATGGTGGCCGGCGGCCGATCGGCGGGCGCGCTGCCCCACTGTGGATTGGGCTTGGGTCCCATCACAAAACGCAAGGTTCCGCCGGCGGTCAGCTCATCGCGGGTGATCCATGGTCGGACGAGCGGCTTGCCATTCAGTGAGGCAGACTGGATGTAAATGTTTTCCGCACTGTTGTTTTTGGCCAGGACGGCAAACGTGCGACCTCCGTATTGTTTTTGGTCCAGTTGGATGACGGCCTTGCTAACCACCGGGCTGCCGATGGCCAGGACGCCGCTGTCCGGGTTCAGCGGGTAAAATCCAAGCGCGCTGAAGACATACCACGCCGCCATCTGCCCGCAATCGGTATTGCCGCATTGTCCGGCCGGCGTGTCATTGTAGAGGGTGGCCATGATTTGGCGGACACGCTG
>JAJXXI010000669.1 GCA_021781185.1 bacterium | reverse complement strand
GTTTGGCGTTTTGCTGCCGAGCCGGGCGGTGATCCCGCATTTCAAGAAAGCCGGGCGCGGCAAAATCGTTGTCTTGAGTGGCGGTGGCGCAACGAACCCGCTGCCGAACATCAGCGCCTACGCAGCCTCCAAGGCGGCCGTCGTTCGCCTGATGGAAACGCTTGCGGAGGAGTTGAAGAGCTTTCATGTGGACGTGAACGCCATTGCGCCCGGTGCGCTGGCGACGCGGCTGGTGGACGAAGTGCTCGCCGCCGGCCCGGAAAAAGTCGGCGCGGCCTTTTTCGAAAAAAACAAGGGCTGGAAGGAAAAAGGTGCCGTGCCGCTGGAACTCGGCGCGAGTCTCGCGGTCTATCTTGCCAGCGCGGAGAGCGACGGCATCACCGGCAAGCTCATCAGCGCGCAATGGGATCCGTGGAAAGATTTGCAAAAGCATCACGAAGAATTGGCGAAGTCGGACATCTATTGTCTCCGCCGTATCGTGCCGGAAGATCGCGGCAAAAAATGGAATTGATATGAATTTACGCGTTGCCCTCATTGGCTGCGGCCTCATCGGACAAAAACGGTTGAACCTGCTGCCGCCCGGCAGCGTGACCGTCGCGTGCGATACGCAACTTGAGCGGGCCAGGAAAATCGCCGCGCAAAGTCCCGGCTGCCTCGCCACGGAATCCTTTGAGCAGGCTGTCAGTTCGCCGATTGTGGATGTGGTGATGATTGCCACGATTAACTCGGCGCTGCAACCCATCGCACTGGCGGCGGTTAAAAACGGCAAGCACGTCCTCGTCGAAAAGCCCGCCGCCATCAGCATCGCGGAACTTGAAGAACTCGAAGCCGCCGCGCAAAAAAGCGGCGCGCTCATCCGCGTTGGCTACAATCATCGCTATCATCCGGCGTGCTTGAAGGCGCTGGAAGTTTTTCGCAGCGGCGCGCTCGGTCCGATGATGTTTGTGCGCGGACGTTACGGTCAGGGTGGACGCATCGGCTACGAAAAGGAATGGCGTGCGGACCCGAAACTTTCCGGCGGTGGTGAACTGATTGACCAAGGCGTCCATTTGATTGATCTCGCGGGAATTTTCCTGGGCGAATTCACCCAGGTTGAAGGCCATGCCACGACGTATTTCTGGAAGATGCCGGTGGACGACAACGCATTTTTGAGCCTGCGCAACGCTGCCGGCAGCACTGCGTGGCTGCATGTGAGTTGCAGCGAATGGAAGAATCTTTTCAGCCTCGAAATCTACGGACGCGATGCCAAATTGCATTGGGAAGGGCTGGGCGGCAGCTACGGAATGGAACGGCTGACGTATTATAAAATGCTCCCGCAAATGGGGCCGCCAGAAACGACCATCTGGGAATTTCCGCGCGGCGACGAGTCGTGGAAAATCGAGATGGCGGAATTTTTCGAGGATATCCGATTGAAACGCACGCCGGTGCCGGGATTGGAAGAAGCCAAAGCGGCGCTGGCGGTCGTTGAGAAGATTTATCAGAAGTGACTTATGATTATTGCCCGTTCTCCCTTGCGTATCAGTCTCGGCGGCGGTGGCACGGACTTGCCGTCATATTACGAGAAGTTCGGCGGCTTCCTGATTGCCGCAGCGATTGACCGTTATGTTTACATCACATTGCACGAGACCTTCGTGCCGGATTTGATCGTGAAATATTCGGAGCTTGAGCGCGTCCCCGATGCGGCACAGTTGAAGCACCCCATCATCCGCGAAGCGTTCGGCTTGCTCGAAATGAATGGCCACTCGCTTGAGCTGACTTCGATGGCGGACATTCCGTCGGGCACCGGCCTGGGCTCCTCCGGCAGCTTTACCACGGCGCTGCTCAAGGCATTGCACGCTCACAAAAAAAACCTCGTTCACCCCGCCGAACTCGCGGCGCAGGCGTGCGACATCGAATTGAACCGGCTGAAGGAACCCATCGGCAAACAGGATCAATACATCGCGGCTTACGGCGGCTTGACGTGTTTTAATTTTCTGCCGGATGGGAAAGTCGAGGCGTGGCCGTTGAAGGTGTCCGACGAAACGCGCGACAACCTGGAGGACAATCTGCTGCTGTTCTTCACCGGCTACTCGCGTTCTGCTTCCGCGATCTTGAAGGAGCAGGACGCCAAGTCAAAATCCGACGACAAGTCCATGATCGAGAATCTGCACTTCGTCAAAGATCTCGGCTTGCAAAGCAAAACCGCCTTGGAATCGGGCAATCTGCATGAATTTGCGCGGTTGATGGATATCCACTGGCAGCGCAAAAAGCAGCGCAGCGGCGGCATGAGCAATCCCAAGATCAACGAATGGTATGACCTTGCGCTGGCCAGCGGCGCGCTTGGCGGCAAACTCATCGGTGCGGGCGGCGGCGGCTTTCTGATGTTTTACGCGGAGGACAAGGCGAAATTGCGTCACGCCATGCGCATGGCGGGCTTGAAGGAAGTGCGGTTTCGGTTTGATTTTGAGGGAACCAAGCTCGTCATCTCGTGAGCGTATCATTGGGAAAAATCCCCGTCGCCATT
>JAJXXI010000130.1 GCA_021781185.1 bacterium | reverse complement strand
CTGGCGGACACTTTCTTTCTCATTTACCGAAGCGACGGGGTGCGGAAAGCCAAGCATTATCGGCCTTCCAGAAACACGTTCCAAGACTCAAAGCAGCCACATGCGTTTGTTAAGTATACAAGCCCGAGCAGGTGACAAGCAGTTTCACGCGCCACTGTCGAGAATAGCAGATCGAGAGGCTGTCTGAAAAAGCAGCGCGGTTGGTCGAGGACGACACAGCCGCGCTCCGGGATTCTCAGACAGGCTCTGAAACATTCAGATCCATAGCCATGAATTTCGATGGCAGAACCCAGACTTTGACCCCAATGACCATAATCAAAATCAGTCACCAGCAGCAACCGTCCACATGCCTTTCGGCGCATTGAGCGTCCCGCTCCCGATGGTCTGCTCTTTCTTGAGCGTTTCCACATGATTGTCGTGAAACACGTAGTTGAACCGGTTGCGATGAGCTTTATACAGCAATAATCCCTCACTAAAGCCGACACCGCCAGAAAGGGATCCCGAGTCTTGCGGTGCTTTCAAGTCTGTCTGATATAAATTTCCCCACGCCCCGCCATCGGAAGTCTGCGGACCACAGCTAACGCAAGGCCAAATATTCCCGGCTGCCCCCTGACTGGAAGCGTTTTCGGCCAACAGAATGGTGCCCGCGTTGTCCTTAACCACGGACGTCTTATATCCGCGGGCACTCCAGTCAGGTGTGGAAGCGCGGTCAGTCCAATAAATGCCCACGCCATGTGCTGTCGGCTGGCCCAGGTCGGGCAAGGGATAAGTCCGAAACAAATCATCCACTTGAACCTGCGTGCCCCAAGCGGCCCCAACACTGTTCATTTCATAGGTTTTGGCGGCAATTTGAACGGTTTGATGCATCCAACTCACTTTGGGAAAACGGTCTGCCGGACAGGTCAGAACTTTGGGTGCCAAGGCAAAGCCAAATGACGTCGCCTCGGCGGCGGAAACTGGATCATCCGCCGTGACCAAAAGCCCGGAAGTCATGTCCTGCTGGGAAGCATGACCGCCGATGTAATTATTAATCCAACAATCCCAACTAATTTGAACGCTGCCATTCTGGAAGCCCGCCGGTGGAAACATGTCGCCATTATCCAGGGCGAATAAGGTAATGCCCAATCCAAGCTGGCGCATCTGGCTCATACATTGGGTGCGCTGGGCTTGCGCCTTGGCGCTGGCCAAAGCCGGCAGCAACATCGCCGCCAGAATGGCAATGATGGCGATGACCACCAACAACTCAATCAGAGTGAAACCTCTTTGCCGTTGGAAATGGTCCGCCGCCGACGCGTTTCCCCGGACGAAAACCGTGTCTAGATTGGAAAGGCAATGATTCATTGAAATGGTCGGTTCAGTCGTTCGCGTAATTGATGAAACCGTATTTATCTATGACATATTTTTTGCCAACTGGCGGAGGCGGAACCTTCATTCCAGATAGCGAGATGAATTCTTCAAAGGTTTTCGGAGCCTGATGGTGTTGCACGATCCATCCGACGTATGCGTGATTCAATTGTTTCAAATCCGCGCCTCCGGCCGGATTCGCCGTAATTACCACCGGGGTGGATTTGAATTCCGTCGGCGGAGGCTGGGATGCTGATGCCTGATTCGTGTTGGGTAAGTTCTTTGAAGACATCTGGCTGGCAGGCTCATGCTTGCTGCAGCCGGTGACCGCAAGGATTGAACTGACGATTAGCGCCAGCATTAAAGCCGAAGCGCGCCTGGCGCAAAACCGACTGATTCGCAAATCGGGATGGCCAGTTGAACTCATAATGATTCGAGGTTTAACAAAGTTTAGCACTGTTTTTTGGGGCTCAATTAAACAGTAGCTCATTCCCACCCGTTTATCTGTCCTCAAAATAATGGACAAGCGGATTCCACCTCCTTGACGCATACTTTCCACCAAGCCAGCACGCCAATCATCATGCAGTCAAATCATTTTGCCTCAAAGTTAACGTCCGCCGTCGTAGCTGCCATCTGCCTGCTCACCATCTCAACCGAGGCCGCATCCGATAAGAACCTCGCGATCACCTGGTCAGACATCCGCCAATTCGGCGTGGAGGGCCGCGGCTGGGATGACACGAAGAGTTTTTACGACCGCCTGCCGGCCAAGGCCGAGGGCATGGTGCGTCCGCCGGTCTGGGATTTAAGCCACGATTCGGCCGGGATGTGTGTGCGGTTTGTATCCGACGCCACGACGCTCCGGGCGCGCTGGACCTTGATCAATTCGTGGCTTTATCTACCAAATGAAACTGCCATCGCTAACAGCGGCCTCGATTTGTATGTGAAAATGACCAACGGCTGGCACTGGCTTGCAGTCGGCCAGCCCACCGCCCAGTCCAATGAAGTCACGCTGGTGGAAAATCTGCTGCCGGGCAAACGCGAATACCTCCTCTACCTGCCGCTCTACAACGGCGTGAAATCCGTCGAGATTGGCATTCCGACAAATGCCGTCATCGAGCAGGCACCGCCATGGGGACCGGGCGTGCGCAAGCCGATCGTCT
>JAJXXI010000664.1 GCA_021781185.1 bacterium | reverse complement strand
CATGCGCGGCTCGATGCTCGTGCTCGGCGCGGCGTGCGTGGCGATCGGTCTGGCACCAGTGGTTTTTTGGCCCGCCGTGGTGCGCGCGATGGATGTCTGGAATCCTGGATGGTCCGGCGCGGCACCGCCGGTGTCGCTGTCAGCCCTCAGCGTGTTTCATGCCGTGCTGGCGGTGCTCGCGCTGACATTGGCCGGCTGGTTGTGGCGGCGGGTCCGGCGCGGCGGTCTGACCCGGGCGTTGACGTGGGATTGTGGTTACTTGCTGCCGACCGCGCGGATGCAATACACCGCCGGCTCATTCGCGGGCATCATCAACGATTGGTTCGCGTGGATCTTGCGCCCGGAGCGGCATCAGCAGCTTCCCGAAAATCTTTTCCCCACGGGTGCGCTGCACACGGAACACACGCCGGAGACGGTCCTGGAAAAAATTGTCCAGCCGACGGCCTTGCTGGTGATGCGTGTTTCAACGGCCGCCCGGAGTCTCCAACACGGACGGGTGCAAGCTTATCTGCTGTATTTGCTGATTGGTGTCGCGGCGTTGTCCCTAATCGTCCTGCTGGGAGGTGCGCAATGAAAAGCTTGTTTCAAAACTGTGGCAGCCGACGTGAGAAGGCTCAATTATTTCCGATTTCCGATTTCCGATTTCCGATTTTGAAGTCAGAGCCTCCCCATCTCGGCTGCTACCTTTTAAATTTGTCACCATGTATTTGAACCTCATCCAAATTGCCGAGTCGTTTGGCGTCTCGGAAAGCGTCGTGGAAGGGTGGATTCGCAACGAAGGCTTGCCCTGCACGCCGGACCGGGGACGGCTGTTGTTTGATCGCGCGCAGGTGACAGAATGGGCGGCGGAGCGTGGCCTTGGTGCTCGGGCCGGATTTCTGGCACCCGCTGATTCGGCGCTGACGACGCATTTGCGCGTCGGGCCGTTGTTGCGGGCGGGTGGCATCTGGCGAGACGTGCCGGCGGCGGAAGTGCTGGACGTTTTCGCGCGCATCATCACTGCCTTGCCCGGCGCGACGGCACCTGTCCGCCAACTGCTTGGTCAGCGTGTGCGAGCCAAAGGCGGCGTGACGATGGCTCCGGTCGGCGGCGGCTTCGCCCTGCCGCATCCCAGCGCCCGCATCACGCTCGGACGTGATTCCGGAACGGTGGCGTTGCTGCTGTTGCGCGATGACCTGGCCTTGCCTGAACCGCCGGTGGATGGCGTGCCGGTGCGGCGGTTGTTTTTCTTCATCGCGCCCTCGCCGCGTGGGCACCTGGATCTGCTGGCCCGTTTGAGCCGCAGTCTGGTCCAAGGCCCTTTGCGTGGGCTTGTTGAAAATGGCGCTCCCGACGCGGAGATGTTTCAGGCCGTGGAAGCGATGGATGCGGCGGTGGCGGAGGCAAAACCATGAATATCGGATTGCTTCTACTCATCGCGTGCGTGGTGTTGACCGCCGGCATCGGCACAGCTTTCCGGCGATCTGGAATCTGGCTCGCGTTGACCGTGACTGGCGCGGTGGTTGGCGCGGTGGCGGCGCTGCAAGTGCTGCTGGGCGGCGACAATTGGGAATGGCACAGCGCATTTCGGCTGGGCGGTGAACCGCTGCATTTGCGCCTCGACGGATTGAGCGCCCTGTTTCTGATGCTGGTAGCGGTGGTGGGCGGAACCGGAGCCGTGTATTCCCGCGAATATTGGTCGGATGAAAACAATCCCGATTCCGCGCCGCGCGGTCGCGCGTGGTGGAGTGCCTTTCTGATCAGCATGGGGCTGGTGTTGACGGTTTCCAACGGCCTGCATTTTCTCATCGCCTGGGAGCTGTTTGCCGTCTGCGGTTATTTCCTGATCACGCTGGATCGCAAACGCAGCGGGGTGCGGGCGGCGGGTTGGCTTTATCTGGCTGCCTCCCACGCGGGCACAATGTGCCTGTTCGCCTTCTTCGCGCTGCTCGCATCGCACACCGGCCGTTGGGATCTTGGACCGATGCGCGATCATCCGGAACTGGCACCGCTGTTCTGGCTGGCGCTGTTTGGGTTTGGCGTGAAAGCCGGTTTTTTTCCGCTGCACATCTGGCTGCCCTCGGCGCATGCCAACGCGCCGAGCCATGTCTCCGCCATCATGTCGGGTGTCGCCATCAAAATGGGCCTCTACGGAATCATCCGGTTCAGCGGCTGGCTGCCCGTGCCGCCCGCCGCCGGCTGGGTGGTAACGGGCCTGGGTGCAACAAGTGCGCTGCTGGGCATCGCGTTCGCGTTCGCGCAAAACGATTTCAAACGGCTGCTCGCGTATTGCTCGGTGGAAAACATCGGCATCATCATGATCGGCGTCGGCGTCGCCCTGCTTGCGGTGACGCATGGCGACGCGCCGTGGGGCCGGTTGGCGCTGGCCGGAGCGTTGTTGCATGTGTGGAATCATGGGGCGTTCAAATCGCTGCTATTCTTCGGCGCGGGCTCGGTGCTGCACGCGACGGGCACGCGGGAAATGAGCCGGTTGGGCGGATTGGCGCGGATGATGCCGTGGACCG
>JAJXXI010000014.1 GCA_021781185.1 bacterium | reverse complement strand
AACCGGCACAGCCGGGCCGTGCGGGTTTACCTTGATCGAACTGCTGGTGGTGATTGCCATTATCGCCATTTTGGCAGCGATGCTCCTGCCGGCTCTCTCGGCGGCAAAGTTAAAGGCCAAGAATATTGCCTGCGTTAGCAACCTAAAACAACTTGGTCTTGCGCAGACAATGTATGTGGGCGATTTCGGGGCAATGTTTCAGTATTATAGTGTGCCCGGTTCCACGCTTTGGATGGGAATACTTTTGGATTACACTGGCCGGTCGGACGCGATCAGGTCCTGCCCTGTAGCCAACAACCCGTCGAGTCAGCCAGTTTTTGGTGGCGGCAATCAATATGGCACGGCGGATCAGATGTGGAAATGGACGCAGAACAACACAAATTACCAAGGGAGTTATGCGTTGAATGGCTGGCTTTATACGGGAACTTATGTGGTGCAAGACCTTTTCCCGTTTGGGGTAACGTCGGCATACAAATATGGGAAAAATGTTGCCAGTCCCAGCACCGTGCCAGTTTTTGCCGATGCCATGTGGATTGACGAATGGCCGATGGAAACGCAAGGGGCAGCCAAGGATCTTTACGCTGGAGATGCCACCAAGTTCATGGGCCGGTTTACGATTGCCCGCCATGGCGGGCGTGGGCCGGCAAGCGCAAACAAAAATAACACATCCGACGCCAGCATGGTTGGGTCAATTAATATGGTGCTTTACGATGGGCATGTGGAATCAACCAAGTTGACCAAGTTGTGGAACTACGATTGGCACAATCGGTGGGTGACTCCCGCCACCATTCCTTAAGCCGAAGGACGACAATTGAAAATACGTTGGCAGTGTCCGCTGTGGTCTCCGCCAAAACCGTTTCCAACAACCATTCATGATTTGCAACGCGATAAAAATATACCTGTGCCGTTATTTAGTTCAGTTGTGGCTGTTAACTGGATTATTGTATTTGTTTGCAGAAGTTACACATGCGGGCGATAACGGGCCACGTTCGGAATTTAATACTTCCCAGCCGTATCTCATCTATTACGGCAACTGGACTACAGCCCAGGTCAACTACGCCCGCACGAATTATCACCTGGTGATTCTGCACCCTGCCAGCAGCATCACCGCCAGTCAGATTGCGACGATTCGGAGCGGAAAGGACGGCATATTGGGCACGGCGGACGACGTGCGGGTGCTGGCGTATCTTTCCATTGGCGAAGACGACCGCAATGGTGCCCCGGTGGCAGGTGACCGCATGGGACCGCGCGTGGATCCGCGCGCGTCAGATGGCGATCCACTTTCAAGCATCACCAACACACTGGGCCTGCCTTCGGCTGGCGGAACGAATTATGCCTCCTTTTACCTTAATGCGAAAGGGAACCAGACCGGCGTGCCAGATGAAAATGCCAATTGGGGGAGTTACTATGTCAATGCCGGCGCGCCCGCCTGGTGGACGGTTTTGCAAACCATGACCAAGGCCACGAGCGGCCAGTCCGGTTTGAAAGAAATCTTGAGCACCAATTACGGCAATGCACTCAATTGCGACGGCGTGTTTCTGGACACGGTGGATACTGCGGCTCCGAATACCTGGGGCACGCCTTACGAATGGACCGCTCCCGGCATGCAGTCACTCATCCGGCAAATCCACACGAACTATCCCGGCAAGTTGCTTATGGCAAATCGCGGGCTTTTTTTCTACGACCCCAATCTCAAGACATATCCCTACAACATCCGCCCGTTTGTGGACATGGTGATGTTTGAAAGCTATTACAGCGACACGTCCACCAACCTGGTTTCGCTTTCGTTTCCCGACAACAAATACAACTTCGCACCCAAGCTGAACGCCGAGGCGGGACGCCCGGACGGGTTCAATTTGTTTGTGGTGGATTACGATCACACCCCACCGCAACCAGCGGTCACCGTGAATCAGGATTACGTCGAAAGCATGGGCATTCAAGGCTGGCCCTTGTATCGGACCAATCCCTATCTGGATGAGGCATTGAACACCAATTCGGCGGTGTGGCTGACCACGAATGTGGATACGCAGGCGCCGATATGGGATAACACCGCTCAAGGCCCTACGCCCGGGATGCCCCGCGTCGGCGTGCAGAAAGCCGTAGCCGGCACCGGCAGCGCGACAGTTTATTGGGATGTGGCACGGGATCAGACTGGGCCGGTATATTACAATATTTATTATTCAACCGGCGGAACGGTGAACTTTGCCACGGCCACCAAGCTTTCCCATGTCGCGCCAGGATTGCCCGCCAACTACAACTATCCCACCGGAACCGGGCCGGGCATTTTTCCCTATTGCCATACCGTAACCGGATTGCAGAATGGCATGACCTATTCATTCGCCGTCCGCGCAGAGGACAGTTGCAGCCCCCCGCACGAAGACACCAATACGGCTTCTATTACGGTTGTCGCCGGAACCAACGTGCTCAGCACTTTTAAAAAAATCACGATTGACGGTTCCTTCGCGGATTGGGCCGGGGTGCCTTGGGCATATCAGGGCACTCCGGATGGTAATCCGGTGAATTACATTCAAGTTCAGTTCGCCAATGACACGAATTATCTTTATGGCCACGTCATCCTCGCGTCGCCTTATGCGCTGTTTTCCGATTATTACTCCCACCTGTTTTTTGACACGGATTTGAACGCCGCGACGGGTTATCCGGTCACGGGCGCATTATTCGGCTCGGAAATGATGATCGAAAGCGGTTACGGTTACGATCAGCGGAATGGCAGCTTCAATGCCGGAGCCGTTTCCAATCTGGGCTGGGAGGTTGCGCCAGCAGTCGGTGCCACCGAATTTGAGTTTCAAGTTTCGCTGGTGGCGCGTTATCCCGACAACAGCAAGGTTTTTGGCGGCAGTTCCCTGCGCGTGTTGCTGCAGGACAACCGTGGGCCGGAAACCGCCGTCGAAACCGGCATCGAATATCAAATTGCCCCGCCGCAACTGAGTCCGCTTTTCATCACGCAGTCCAACAATCTCATCAACATCATTTGGACGGGGCCGGGCACGCTGCAATCTGCCACTTCGTTGCCGCCCGCGGTTTGGACCAGTTTGACCACTGCCGCGAGTCCTTACAGTTTTACGGCCGGAACTGGGCATCAATTTTTTCGCTTGGCCGAATAATCCGGCCGCGGGGCAAACGACCTGAATGCACTACAGAGAAAATTTTCTTACGATGAAAACAATATTCATAACGACCATCTTGGTGTTGCTGGGAGGTTTGGTTTCCCGCGCGCAAGACAGCGGAAATCTGGAGAACAGTGCCATCGCCTGGCAGTGGAATTTGGCTTCGGGCAAATTGACCTCCACGCTCAAGGACAAGGCTGACCGCACCGCGCTTACCATCCAGAGTGAGCCGTTTCAACTCGTCATGGGAGACGGGCGAACCGTCAAAGCTTCCGATCTCAAGCTGGTTGGCGCTCCGCGCACGGACGAGTTGCCGGCGGAACCCGCGTCGCCTACGCTGGCCCGCCACTTCACCGGCAGACAATTGACACTGGTATTCACCGATGAACGCGATCATCTCACCGCCATCTGGCAGGCGGAACTTCGCAACGGGGCAACCTATTTGCAGCAGCAATTGACGCTGAAAGCCAGCGGCGGTAATGCTTTCATCAAGGAGATCACCCTGTTTGAACAAACGGTGCCGGACGCGAAAACCATCGGGGTCGTGGACGGATCGCCGGTGGTGGCGGGCACTTTTTTTTGCGGTTACGAGCATCCCATGGCGCAAAACACGGTTGCCGGAAATGACGAGGTGCAATGCCATCTGGCCCGTAACGCGGTGTTGAAGGACGGTGAAACCCTGGTGCAACGTTTTGTTTTGGGCGTGGCGGCACCCGGTCAGATGCGGCGCGGCTTTCTCGCCTATATTGAGCGGGCGCGCACGCATCCCTACCGCACATTTCTGCATTACAACTCCTGGTTCGACATTGCCTGGGACAAACAAAAATATGATGAGGCTCAAAGCCTGGATGTCATTAATCAATTCGGCCGGCAACTGGTGCGGCAACGCGGAGTGAAAATGAATTCCTTTCTCTTTGATGACGGCTGGGATGACAATAAAACGCTATGGAAATTCCACTCTGGATTTCCAAATGGTTTCACTCCGCTGAAGAAGGCGGCTGCGGAATATGGTGCCGGCATTGGCGTCTGGATTTCTCCGTTCGGCGGCTATGACATCGCCAAAGTCCAGCGGATGCAATATGCCAGCCAGTTTGGTTACGAAACCAATGCCAGCGGTTTTTCCCTCGCCGGCCCGAAATACTATCAACGGTTCCACGATATTTGCCTGGAGATGATTCAGAAATATGGCGTGAACCAGTTCAAATTTGACGGCCTCGCCGCCGGGGCCAAGGCGAACGAAAGCGGACTCACACGCGACGGCGACGCGATGTTGAGGTTGGTCGAAGATTTGCGCGCCGCCAAACCGGATATTTACATCAATCAGACAACCGGCACCTGGCCGTCACCGTTCTGGCTGTTGTATGTGGATTCCACCTGGCGGGGCGGGGCGGATCACGACTTTCAGGGCCAGGGTTCCTGGTGCCAGCGGTGGATGACGTATCGCGATGCGCAAACCTACGACAACGTGGTCACCAAGGCGCCGCTCTATCCGCTCAATTCCCTGATGCTGCACGGCATCATTTACGCGAAGAACGCGAGCCATCTGACCAACATGACCGACGCAGACTTTGCCGACCAGACGCGCGAGTTTTTTGGCAACGGCACACAGTTGCAGGAGATGTATATCACGCCCTCGCTGCTGGATAAACAGAACTGGGACGACCTGGCCGAAGGCGCGAAATGGTCGCGCCGCAACGCCGATGTCCTGGTGGACACCCATTGGATCGGCGGCGACCCCGGCAAGGGCGAAATCTATGGCTGGGCCTCTTGGTCGCCGCGCAAGGCAATATTGGTGCTGCGCAATCCCACGGATCAGCCGGCGAATTTCACGGCGGATGCCGCCAAACTTTTTGAACTGCCGCCTGGCGCACCAGGAAAAATTGTCATGCACAGTCCTTGGAAAAGGGATCGCCAGGAACCGTCAATCACGCTGGAAAGCGGTCAGCCGGCCACGCTGGCTTTGAAACCATTTGAAGTGCTCGTGTTGGAAGCAACAAACGCGAAATGAACGCCGCCACACTTGAATCGGGACCGACCACTTCGATTGCTGCGCCCGTCAAAGGGCTGGTAAATCGGGTTGGCTCGATTGATGCGTTTCGCGGCTTCATCATGCTGCTGATGCTGACGGAAGCCATGGATATTCCTGGAGTTGCGAAAAGTTTGCCGGGAAACGGGTTTTGGACGTTTGTGGGTCACGAGTTTAGTCATTCCTCGTGGATCGGTTGCTCGCTGTTCGATTTGATCCAGCCGGGCTTCTCGTTTCTGGTTGGCGTGGCGCTGCCGTATTCACTGGCGCGGCGGGCCACTGTTGGACAACCGCAATGGCACCGCACACTTCATGCCTTCGCGCGGGCATTGGTGCTGATATTTCTGGGCGTGTTTTTACGGTCGCTGGATCAGCCGCAAACGTTTTGGACTTTCAAGGACACGCTCTCGCAAATTGGGTTGGGCTACGGCTTCCTGTATTTGCTCGCGCTGCGTTCCGTGCGTGTTCAATGGGTGACGTTCACGATCATCCTGATTTCCTATTGGCTGTTGTTTGCGTTGTATCCGCTGCCGGGTCCAGGATTTGACTGGAGCCATGCCGGCACCAGCCCTGACCAATTATTGCCCGGTTTCGCCGGGCATTGGAGTCTCAACACCAACCCGGCTTGGGCGTTCGACGTCTGGTTTCTGAATCTTTTTCCGCAGGCGCACCCATTCCTGTATGCGGACGACGGCGGATATTGCACGTTGAGCTTCATTCCGACACTGGGCACGATGATTCTTGGTTTGCTTGTTGGCGACGTGCTCCGCAGTGAACGTTCGCCGCTTGGCAAGGTTCGCTGGCTGGCCGTTGCCGGAGTCATCGGTCTTGCCGGCGGCTGGTTGCTGGGTGCGCTCGGCATCTGCCCGGTGGTGAAACGGATCTGGACGCCGAGTTGGGTGCTGTTCAGCGGCGGCTGGTGCCTGCTCATTCTGGGCGGACTCTATCTGATCATGGATGTTTGGAACCGGCGTGACTGGGCCTTTCCGCTGAAGGTGGTGGGCATGAATTCCATCGCCGCCTACCTGATGTCCTGGTTGTTTGTCGGCTCGATTAGCGCTGCCTTGTTGCGACATTTGGGTCACCATGTTTTTGAAGTGTTTGGGCGCACTTATGAACCCTTGCTGCTGGGCGCGGGTGTCATGCTGGTGGAATGGCTGATCCTGTGGTGGATGTCTCGGCGGAAAATTTTCCTGCGCATTTAATTCAATGACTGACGATCTGAAAAAATCTGCGGTGACCGGCCAGGCTGCTCCGCCAAAGGGCCGGGCCGGTTACAATCGCTTTCTGCTGTTGGTGGCCGGCCTCGGCGGTTTGCTCTACGGCGTGGATGTCGGGATCATCGCCGGAGCGTTGCCGTATATGGAAGCAACATTCAAGGATGCGGCGACGGGGCAGACGCTCAACGCCGGGCAGCTTTCCTTCATTGTTGCCGCCGTGTTGTTGGGCAGCGTGATCTCAACGTTGTTTGCCGGAATGCTGGCGGATTGGCTGGGCCGGAAAAAACTGATGGCCGCCAGCGGCATCCTTTTCGTCGTGAGCATCCCCATGATCGCGCTGGCGCATGGTTACTGGCCATTGGTTTTTGGTCGGTTGCTCCAAGGCATCAGCGGCGGCTTGATTGGCGTGGTCATTCCATTATATCTGGCCGAATGCCTCGGGGCGTCCAGTCGCGGCAAGGGCACGGGCATTTTTCAATGGCTGCTCACGCTCGGCATCGTGGTGGCGGCACTCATCGCGATGTATTTCAGCTATCAAGTGGACGCGGTAAAGGCACTGCACGACCCGCAGAAGCTGTTTGAATTCCAGGACCACGCTTGGCGCAGCATTTTCTGGGTGTCGTTGCCGCCGGGTATCCTGTTCGTCATCGGCAGTGTCATCGTGTCCGAATCACCACGCTGGCTGTTTCGTCGGGGCCGCAAGGACGCCGCGCTCGCCGCATTGTTACGTTCGCGCAGCGACGAACAGGCGCAGATCGAATTGCGGGAAATGCAAGCCGCCGCCGCCGCTGAAACGGCCAGGGCGTCTGTCGTTGGCGCACAGTTCAAAGAATCGCTGTTGCGCCGCAAATACGTCATTCCGTTCCTGCTGGCGTGCGTGATTCTCGCGTGCAACCAGGCCACGGGCGTGAATTCGGTCATCGGCTACAATCCGACGATCCTGTTTCAGGCCGGCCTGTCCGACCTGCAATCGCATTGGGGCTACGTCATTTTGACGACGGTCAATTTTGTGTTCACGATTTTCGGCGTGATGCTGGTGGATAAAAAGGGCCGCAAGTTTCTGCTCTCCTTCGGCAGCGCTGGCATCATCGTTTCGCTGGTTTGTGCGGGACTGCTCTTCCGTAACGCGGAAAAATCGCGCGTGGACGTCAAAGCCGCCGTGCAGGCCATGGTCACTTCCGATCAAAAAGTATCACTGCCGTTCGATGAAACCACCGCCGCCGGTTTGCTCGGAGACAAGTTCGCTGCCGCAGAACCGTCGCTGCCGAAGAATTTGATCGTCATCTATTCCTACGGCGATTTTCGCGCCGCCACAGCCGTCAAGCGTTCCAACGATCCCGACAAAACACCGGTGCAAATTTCACGGGCCGGGTGCCTGCCGCCGAATAAGGTGGCGGCCTTTTTCCAAAATCCATTCGCCGATCTGGATGCGGCCAAAACCGCGCCGCTGAAAATTGACAACGCCCTGATCAGCACCGTGCCTTCCGAGCGAAACGGCTGGCTGGTTGCCCTCTGCATGTTCTCCTTCATGGCGTTCTTCGCGCTCGGGCCGGGCGTCTGCGTCTGGCTGGCGCTGTCGGAACTGATGCCCACGCGGATTCGTTCCAACGGCATGAGCATCGCGCTGCTCATCAACCAAGCTGTTTCGACGACCATTGCCGCCACTTTCCTGCCGACCGTCGGCAAATACGGCTACGGCACGTTGTTCTTCGTCTTCGCCGGTTTCACGGTCGTTTATTTCCTGACGGCAACGTTTCTCCTGCCGGAGACCAAGGGCAAAACCCTCGAAGAAATCGAGGAACACTTTGAGGGAGCAAAATGATTTTGAAAGACATGAACATTTCCGTCCAGCCGGCCATTGCCGCACCGCTTGATCCGGGGTTTCAACCCGCCATCCACTTCAACCGCAGCTACCGCGCCGCCGTTCGGACCTCGGGCCGGGGCGTGCCGCTTGTGCTCGGGCTGGAACGTGAAAACGGCCTGCTTTCCCGTTTTGAAACCGAGGTGTCTTCCCAACCTGACGCCGCAACACGTTTGTATGTGGAGCGGATCGTAAAGTTTCTGCTCTGGTCGCGCGGCGGTTGGAAGCTGCACTTCGGCGGGCCTAAAGCGCTGGGCGAATACATCCGCAAAACCTATTCGTTGCGTGGGGCGCGGAAGTTTGACTGTGAAATGATGGCCCGGGCTTACGGACGAAAGTTTCAAGTCGTGCTGACCAGCGCGGGAAAGGTTCCAACCGGGAAGGAAACCCAGATGGCCGCCGGCGGGCACCTGAAAGGCTGCCGCCTCGGCTTTGATCTGGGGGCAAGCGATTACAAGGTTTCGGCCGTGATGGATGGCAGGGCGATCTTCACGGAGGAAACTCCGTGGCAGCCGGTCATCCAGTCCAACCCGGCGTATCATTATCATCATCTATCGGCAGCCTTGCATCGCGCGGCGACGCATCTGCCCCGCGTGGACGCCATCGGCGGCAGTTCCGCCGGCATCGTTGTGGATAATGAAATCCGCGTGGCGTCACTGTTGCGTGCGATTCCGGAAAAGGATTTCCAGAAGGCGGCGGGCGTTTTCAAACGCATCCAGAAAGAGTGGAACGTGCCGGTCGTGGTGATGAACGACGGCGACGTGACCGCGTTGGCCGGCGCGCTGTCGCTCCGCAAAAAGGGAATGCTGGGCATCGCGATGGGTTCGAGCGAGGCCGCAGGCTTCATGGATAATCAGGGCCGCATCCTCGGCTGGTTGAATGAACTGGCGTTTGCGCCCGTGGATTACAACCCCGCCGCTGCCGCCGATGAATGGTCCGGCGACCGTGGCGTGGGCGCGCTGTATTTCTCACAGCAGGCGGTCAACAAGCTGCTGCCCGCTGCCAAAATTTCCCTGCCGGCAAAGATGGGTTTGCCGGAGCGGCTCAAGGAAGTTCAAGCCCTCATGGCCGCCGGTGATGACCGCGCGGCGAAAATCTACCAAACGATCGGCGTTTATCTAGGTTATGCGATGGCCCACTATGCCGATTATTATGATTTCCGGCATGCGTTGATCCTGGGCCGTGTCACCACCGGCAAAGGAGGCGACATCGTGCTCGCCCGGGCGCGCGAGGTGTTGAATCAGGAGTTTCCGGCGGTGGGCAAGAAGATCGAGCTGCATGTGCCGGATGAAAAATCGCGGCGCGTGGGCCAGGCGGTGGCGGCCGCCAGCTTGCCGGAGGTGAAATGGAAATGAATCGGGCAAATCCATTTTATGGCGGGCGGCGCACTGAAAATGGTGCGCGACGTTCCGCCTCACCCTTGGGGAGAGCAGCCGGGAGAGGGGAAAGCGGACGAATACAGTGACGGTGATCTTGGAGATATGAAATTACACAATCCAAAGGCGGGATTTTTTGTGCCGGACGGGAAACCGGAGGCGGATGCGCTCCGGCGCATCACTCATCTCGGCATTGGCGCGCATCAGGACGATTTGGAGTTCATGGCGTTTCACGGCATTCTGAAATGCTTCGCCAGCGAGACCAAATGGTTTGGCGGCGTCGTCTGCACCAATGGTTCAGGCAGCGCGCGCACCGGTCCTTATAGTGAATTCACCGACGCGCAAATGATGGCGATTCGCCGGCGGGAACAGAATACCGCCGCGATGATCGGCCGTTACGGCGCGATGATCCAGCTCGACTATCCCAGCAGCGCCGTGAAAAGTCCGACCGATGTGAGCTTGAAGGAAGAGCTGAAGGAAATCCTGACCGCCACGCGACCGGAAATCGTTTACACGCACAATCTCGCGGACAAACACGATACGCACATCGGCGTGGTCATCGCCGCGTTGCAGGCGATGCGCGAACTGCCGCCTGAACAGCGTCCGCAGCAGGTCATCGGCTGCGAAGTGTGGCGCAACCTGGACTGG